>NZ_ALPM01000041.1:0-145651 GCF_000294595.1 Arthrobacter sp. TB 23
GGCGGGAGCCCCTGGCTGATTCCGTTGATTCTCCTGTTTTTGTTGGTAGGACTTGGCGTCGGGCTGTTTTTCCTCTGGCCCGTTCTGACCGGGGCTGACGACGACCCCAGTACCCCCCCGGCCACCACTACGACCACAACCTCGCCTAGCGCGACACCGTCCGAGACGGAATCGGAAACCCCCTCCGAACCGCCCACAACCGAACCCGTTGAGACCGCAGAGCCTGAAATTGTCATTAGTGCCGCTCAGTTCGAAGGCCGCCCGGTCGATGAAGTGGTTGCCGAACTCGGTGCCCTCGGCCTGGCGGTCTCGACCGAGCAGGAAGAATCCGACATAGCAGAAGGCCTCGTCCTCAGTGTCAGCCCGGTGGGAACCCTTGCGCGTGGTGCAGCAGTGACGGTCACCTCCTCCTCTGGACCTGCGCCGGTTGAGGTGCCATCAGGTCTGGTGGGCTCCACTGAACAGGAAGTCCAGCAAGCCCTGCTCAATGCGGGCCTGCAACCAGCCAATGCTGGACAAGAGGAATCCGAGGAGCCTGCCGGAACTGTGCTGAGTGTGGACCCCAGCGAAGGTTCGGAAGTTGAACCCGGCAGCGCCGTCAACTACGTGGTGTCTTCCGGACCTCCGCAGACCACCCCGCCACCCGAAGAAACCACCAGCCCCCCACCCACCACCGAAGCGCCCTAACGCGCTTCCCTCACTATTCAGATGCAGGCGGAAGGCGGACAAGTGACCACTGACAGGGTCCTGAACGGGCGTTACGAAGTAGGTGAGCTCATTGGCCGTGGAGGGATGGCCGATGTGCACCTCGGTCGTGACATCCGGCTGGGCCGGTCCGTGGCAATCAAACTGTTGCGTCAGGACCTGGCCCGGGACCCTCTGTTCCAGTCCCGTTTCCGACGGGAAGCACAGGCAGTCGCCGCATTGAACCACCCCACCATCGTGTCCGTCTATGACACCGGCGAAGAAGAAATCGCCGGGCGTTCAGTAGACGACGTGAAGGTCCCGTTCATCGTGATGGAGTACGTTGCGGGACGGACACTTCGCGATCTCATTCGCGCGGGGGAGCTGACCCTCGACCAGTCAGCCGAGCACATGGTGGGCGTGCTGTCGGCACTGGAGTACAGCCACAAGGCGGGTATTGTGCATCGCGATATCAAACCCGCGAACGTGATGATCACGCCGGAGGGAAACGTCAAGGTGATGGACTTCGGTATTGCCCGGGCCATCGCCGACTCCGCTGCCACCATGACCCAAACCCAGGCCGTCATCGGCACCGCCCAGTATCTCTCGCCTGAACAGGCCAGGGGCGAGACCGTTGACGCGCGCAGTGACCTGTACTCGGCTGGATGCCTGATGTACGAACTGTTCACCGCTCGTCCGCCGTTCATCGGCGACAGCCCGGTTTCAGTGGCGTACCAGCACGTCCGGGAAGTACCCAAACCGGCCAGTCAGTTCAACCCCGAAGTCTCACCGGCACTCGATGCGGTATTGCACCGGGCCCTTGAAAAAGACCGTCAGGACCGTTACCAGGACGCTGTGGCCTTCCGGGTTGCATTGCAGCAGGCCCGCAAGGGTGTTGTTCCTACTACCCAGCCCCAGGAACGCGCCACCGAGGCACTATCGACCCTACCCGCGGCTGCCGTTTCGGCCGCCGGGGCTGAGGGCCCGCAGACCCGCGCCATGGCGAAGGTGCTGGCCGGCGGGTCGATGAGTTCGGGTCCCCTCACGGAAGATCAGCCTCCACTGTCGATTTCTCGGACGTTTAACGCCGACCGCGATGCCGACGAAGACCGCCGTCGTGCGGCCCGGCGGGCGTGGACCACAACATTTTTTATCATCGTGGCACTGGTTCTCGCCGGTGGGACGTTTGTGTTGTTGAACCTCCTTAACTCCGAGCCAGAGGGTCCGGTGCTGCAGGCGGTACCGACCGTCGAGGGCATGACTCAGGATGAGGCAGCCAATGCCATCTTCGCTGCCGACCTGCGCCCACAGTTTGACGAGGATTTCAGCGACTCCGTCGATCCCGGTTTGGTAATCGATTCGGACCCGGGGGCGGGGGAAGAGGTGGAACCCGGCTCAACAGTTAACGTCACCATTTCCGAGGGCCCCTCCGAGGCGATCATTCCCGAGAACATCATTGGCATGACCGAGTCGTCAGCCAGGGATGCGTTATCCTCAGCCGGCCTCAGCGGCGGCGCGGTGACCCAGGAGAACAGCGCAACGGTTCCGGCCGACCGTGTGATCTCCACCAGCCCCGGGGCAGGAGAGTCAGTGCCGATCGGATCCGATATCGACCTGGTGTTATCTACCGGGTTGGTCGAAGTGCCGCGTTTGATCGAATTGACTACGGAAGAAGCGATAGCGCAGTTGGAGGATCCGGCGAAGGGTTTGACCTACCGCATTGAAGAAGTAGAAAACGCCGTTGTGGACCCCGACACTGTCACCAAGCAGAGTGCAGAACCCGGTTCGGTGGTCGCGCCGGGCACGCAAATAGTGATTACCGTAGCCGTTGCTCCCGAACCCGAGGACGACCCGTCAGTAGACCCTGAGCCGACTCCTGCCCCGACGCCGCCGGAAGAGACTGCAGAGCCCTAGCTCAGGACTGTCAACCTTGGCTCTGGACTGCAAAGCCTAGCTTTCCGGGTCGCTGGACCTATTTGGAAATCAGCGGGCTCAGGGTTGACGACTTCTCAGCGGCCCCGACCAGACCCAGTGACTCAAGCCAGTTGCCGAGCATGCGATATCCGCCCTCGGTCAACACGGACTCTGGGTGAAACTGCACCCCACACAGCGGAGCAGTTCGGTGCTCCAACCCCATGATGATGCCGCTTGCCGTGCGCGCTGTGACCACCAGATCTGGTGGAACCACATCACTGACCGCGGCAAGCGAGTGGTAGCGGGTCGCGGTAAACGGCGACGGCAGCCCCGTAAAGATGCTCCCTGCCTCGTGTTCCACCAGGGATGTCTTGCCGTGCATCAGCTCTGGCGCATGGGTGACGGTGCCACCGAAGGCCTCCGCCAACGCCTGATGCCCCAGACAGACCCCGAGCATCGGTGTTGAACTGGTACCGCACCACTTGATCATCTCGACGCATATCCCGGCATCGGCGGGTGTCCCTGGGCCCGGCGAAATCAGCACACCGTCACGCACCTCCGCGAGAGCTATCGCCTCAGCCAGGGTGACGTCGTCGTTCCTCACCACAGTGGTTTCGGCGCCCAACTCCTGCAGGTAGCCGACCAGGGTATAAACAAAGCTGTCGTAGTTGTCGATGACCAGAATGCGGGTGGTTTTGCTCATAGCGCTCGTGAAATGCCCGTCGTTGAACTCTTGCGGCCTGTTGTACCTTGATCACCAGCAACGTGCTCCACTGGTATGTCCCGCACTGCGCGCAGGCTGCCAGTACCCCACCTGGGTGGGGTACTGCGCCCCAGCACCGGTTCAGTGGTTAGAATTGTGCGGAACCGTGCTGATGACATTGATCCTTTTTTCAGGATAGCTTGCGTCATCGCCGACTGCCGAGCCCTTGTGAGGGTAAACACTAAGGCGTTGCCACTGTGGCTTCGCCTCTCTAGGAGGACCAGTGCCCGAGTCGAAGTCCCGCAAGAACAGGAAACCGAGTCAGTCCAGCACCGCTGCCTCCGCCGAGCGGAAGCCCAATCCGGTCTGGTACAAACCCGTCATGTTCGGGTTGATGATTCTGGGGTTGCTGTGGATCATCGTCTACTACGTATCTGAGGCACGCTTCCCTATTCCCTCAATCGACTCGTGGAATATCATGATCGGATTCGGCCTGGCGATCATCGGGTTTCTGATGACGACGAAGTGGCACTGACCCACGCTTCCCCACAACCACTTCCCTGACGCGTCCGCACTGGTAGTGGGACAGAGCCAATTTCGGTCCCTGTCCCTTAGTTACTGCGGACGCGTTTGCCGTTAAGGCGGACTCGTACACACGTTGTGCACTAAGTTATCCACAGCTGTGGGTAACTTTGCTGGGATGAGGTCTGAAGGTGGACGTTTTCGGCCCCATGCTTATCCACAGCTGTGGAATTACATGTGTGTAAGTTATCCCCGCTGTTGATAAACCTTGTGGACAACTTCTAACCCAGCGGTAGTTGTACGAGTGCCGAGCCGAGAATCGTCAAGGCTACGAGCAGCACAGCCAGACCCGCCAGACCTCCCCAGTGGATCAGGGACCGGTTCTTCCCCTTGGGGGCGTAGGCGATGATTGCGGCGGCTGCGGTTCCGGTGAGTAGCCCACCAAGATGCGCCTGCCAGGAGATCCCAGGAACCACGAAGCCCAATACGCCGTTGATGGCGATCAGGACCACGAGTTGACGCACGTCGCCACCTCTGCGGCGCTGGACTATCAACATCGCGCCAAACAAGCCGAAGACGGCGCCTGATGCTCCCACCACGGATTGCAGGGGGTTGGAGAGCAGGAGTACTGCCACGGATCCGCCAAACGCGGACAACAGGTAGAGAGCGAGGAAACGGGTACGCCCCAGCAACGGTTCCAGTGCTTGCCCCATGATCCAGAGCGCGTACATGTTGAAAGCGATGTGGAGCAGGAACCCGGTGGAGTGCAGGAACGCGGCCGTCAGCATTCGCCAAGGTTCAGGTGACAGGTATTCGGAGGTATAGAGGGGGGCATAGGCCAGTGCTCCGGTCAGCCCGGGGATGACCATTTGCAGCAGGAAGAGCACCGCGCAGATGCCGATGATTGAAAAGGTGAGAATAGGCTTCCCTTGCCTGGCCACACCGCCGAATATGGTTCGCTGGGTGGGAACGTTCCGCGCACTTTCCCTCACACAGTCAACACACTGAATCCCGACGGCAGCCGGTCGGTGGCACTCCGGGCACGCAGGTCTGCCACACCGCTGGCAGCGGACGTAGCTGACACGGTCTGTGTGTCGGGGGCACACGGGGACTTCCTGCTGCGGCTGGTCCGCCGGGATTCCGTATGTCATTGGTGTTTTAGAGCTGTTCTACCGTGATCGAGTTGATGACAACATCTTCCAGTGGCTTGTCCCGTGCATCGGTGGGAATCGCGTTCAGCTGCTCGACGATGGTGCGCGAAGCTTCGTCGGTGACGTCACCGAAGATGGTGTGCTTCCCCTGGAGCCAGGTGGTTGGGACCGAGGTGATGAAGAACTGTGAACCGTTGGTACCGCGGCCACCCTGGATTCCTGCGTTCGCCATGGCCAGCTTGTAGGGCGCAGTGAAATCCAGATCTGGGTTGATCTCATCATCGAACTGGTAACCCGGTCCGCCGATACCCTGACCTAGTGGGTCTCCACCCTGAATCATGAAATCCTTGATGACCCGATGAAAAATCGTCCCGTCGTACAACGGCTTGGTGGATTCCTCGCCGCTCTGCGGGTGGGTCCAGGCCTTTTCACCCGTGGCGAGGCCCGTGAAGTTCTGCACGGTTTTCGGCGCGTGGTTCCCAAAGAGGTTCACCTTGATGTCGCCGAGGTTGGTGTGGATAGTTGCTTGTGCTGTTGCAATAGCTGTCATACCTCCATTCTTTCATGCGCCCTCTGGTAAACCACTGAGATTGAGCTGTTCCGCGCACAGTGAAAAATCGTCGGGGACACCGCGAACGAATAGCACGTCATTGCGATACCCCGTAGGCTGACAGTCAACAGTCACTATTCCCGGGAGGCAGATGTGAAGAAGAACAAACGTATGACCCGCGACCTCGAGAAGAGCGTCGTAACGAGTGCCGAAGCCGCACGGGACTGGGCAGCTCCACGCGTGGATGCCGCCTACAACTGGGTTGCACCACGGATCGAAAAGGGTTACGGATCTGCGTCGCCGATGATCCAGCACGGAGTACAGCGTGCCGCACACGGCATTTCCGACGGTATCTCCACCGTCACCCCACGTATTCAGGACGGCCTGGATAAGGTTGCTCCGCGTATTTCACAGGTGGTTGATACCACCACCCCGCACATCCAGAAGACCCTCGACCGCGCAGCTCCAGCGATCACCGGTGCTCGTGACAAGGTAGTTGGCGATTATTTGCCGACCCTGTCCCACAAACTGGGAGACGCCGCTGACAGCGTGTCCCGTTCCCTGTCCGGCGCAACGATCCCTGAACCGGTGAATCGGGCGGTTACCAAGGTCACCGGAGACAAGAAGACGGTGAAAAAGGCCCAGAAGGCTGCAGCAGCCGCCGCCATGAAAGCCTCGCGCGATCTTAAGAAGCGGCAGAAGAGCGGCAGCAAGGGCTGGCTGATCTTCGGTATCATCGCCGCAGCGATTACCGCTGGCGTTGCCGTCTGGCGGGCTTCCAAGCCGGTCGAGGACCCCTGGAAAACCCCCGTCAAGGTGGATACCAAGCCCGCAGGTGAGGCTGAGCGCGCTGAGGAGGCGAAGAAGGTTGTCGCTGACATCAAGGAGGCCGCCGATCGGGCGGCAGCCAAGGCTGGCAACGCTGCCGACGAGACGTCAGATGCAGCGAAGTCCGCTGGTACAGCAACGACCGGCAAGGTCGCTGATGCAGCAGAAGACGCGAAGGATGCGACCAAATAGTCATTTGGCCTAGCTTGAAAGGAAAGGCGGTTCTTCGGAGCCGCCTTTCCTTTTTTCATTCATGCCGTAACCGGGACCCACGGTGGTAGATTGACGGCCGTGCACCCTCTCCAGAACGCCGTCTCTATCGTCATTCCGGCGTATAACGAGGAAAGTGTCATCAGGCAGTGTTTGATCGCGGCCATCTACCAATCGGTACCAGCCGACGAAATCCTAGTGATCGACAACCGCTCCACCGATGGCACCTGCCGAATTGTGCGGCAGATGCAGTTGGAGTATCCCGAAAGCCCGATCAAGCTTCTTCAGCATTCAGCCGAACAGGGGTTGATACCAACCCGCAATTTCGGATTTGATAGCGCGTCTGGCAACATCATCGGGCGAATTGACGCTGACTCCGTGTTGGAGCCCGACTGGGTGGAGAAGGTCCTTGCGGGCTTCGCTGACTCCGATGTTGCCGCCGCGACTGGCCCAGTGGTCTATTACGACATGCCGATGCGGCGCTGGGGTTTGCTTGCCGATGACAAGATCCGCCAACTAATCCTCAAGTTGGCCCGTAATCAATACCACTTCCTCTTCGGCTCCAACATGGCTATCCGCCGGACAGCCTGGGAACAGATTCGTGAGTCCACCTGCCGGGACGAGGCGGACGAAATGCACGAGGATATCGACCTTTCGCTCCACCTGGCCGAACACGATCTGGTAATTCGCTACCTGCCGACCATGGTCAGCGGCATGTCGGCGCGTCGACTTGAGGATTCGCCGAAGGATTACCGCTACTACGTGACCCGATTCGATCGCACGTACAAGGCTCACCGCATCAACAAACGAATCCTCAAGGTACCCCCGCTGATTTTCATGTCTATCTACTATCCAGCGAAAATGATCCGTGCTGTTCACTCTGTGCGCGGCCCCAGCCTCCACCGGGGTGGAGCTCCCCAGGCCGCTGGTGAGGGCCCGCAGAGGGGCTAGGTGCCACCCAGCGCGGGCGGTGGAGAGGCCGCGGTTTCCAATGTAGTTCTCTGCCGCGGATTCATTTGCCCGCGGACTACGATAGCCAGGCCCACCAGGATCAGCAGTAACCCGCCATAGGTACCGGCCGGCAGTTGCTCCCCCAGAAAGATTGCCGCAAGCAAGGCTGCCCCAGGGATTTCAAGCAGGATGATCATCGAAACCACCAGCGGGCTCATTACCGCCAGCAAATGATTGAATACCGTGTGACCCATCAGTTGGGCGACCAGCGTGACGGCGAGGATCCCCACCCATGCTGCCGGTGAGAATCCCACTAGTGGCTGCCTGAAGATCAGGCACATAACGAGCAGGATGAGTGCGCACCCTCCGTAACACAGGGTGGTGTAGGTGCCCGTGGACATGGTCTTCCGGGCGCTCGCCCCGGCCATCTGATAAATACCAGCCAGGGCCCCGCCAGCCAGGGCCAAAAGGTCACCGATGATCGCATCCTGGGAGAGGGTCAGATCAAAACCAGTGATGACGACGACGCCGAGCAGCGCCACACTCAGACCCACAACCACCTTGGTAGCCGGCTTCGAACCCTGGATCGCGTTAAAGAGCGCGATCCAGGCCACTTGAAGGCAGACCAGCGCGGTGGCAGCCGCTACGGAGGTCAGTTTCAACGCGGTAATAAAGCAGGCAAAGTGGAGGGCCAAAGCGGTGGCGGCGATCGCGAGCCGCACGAAGTCGGATCGTCGCAGGGCCTTGAACTCATGCCGCTTGGAAAGTGCCGCGGGTCCGCCCATCACCAGCGCACCGATCGCGTTGCGCCAGAAGGCTATCGCCAGTGCCGGGGCCACCGTCGCCGCCATAATAGGTCCGGACGCCGCAACGCCCAACACACCCAGAATGGAGAGGAAGATAATCACCCAGTAACACTAATCCACCCGGTGCAGTTCAGTTAAAAAGAAAGGGTTCCGGCCACTGGCCGGAACCCTTTCCCTCGGTGGAGGCACGGGGACTCGAACCCCGAACCCCCTGCTTGCAAAGCAGGTGCGCTACCAATTGCGCCATGCCCCCGATCGGTTGCCTTGACGGCAACCTCACCAGTATAGCCTAGTCAACCGTGTCGGTTGCCTTACTCCATACCGCTCTGTCCCTTTCGGATTCCTGCCACCTTTTATAGGCGAACGCACTTGCTACAGCTGCTGCAATTACCAACAACTTCTTCACAGTGCTTCTCCTATCGCAGTTACCTGCGGGTGATAGGTCCGTGGGCGTACCAGGACTTGAACCTGGGACCTCTTCGTTATCAGCGAAGCGCTCTAACCGCCTGAGCTATACGCCCCGAAGCCTGTTCGGGCCGAAATACGACTTTACAGGAGTATCTCGGCAATCATCAAATCGTCCGGAAACAGGCGTCCCCCGGCAGGGTTAATCGTCGGTGAGGGTAACACCAATTCCGCCAACCAGGGTTGATGAAATGTTGTAAAGGACCGCCGAAAGCATCGCCAGAGCGGTCAAAAGCACCACGTTCACCACCGCGATGATTGTTGCGAAAGAGACCACTTGGCCCAGGGAGGCGAACTGGCGAAGGTCAAAACCGCCACTTTCGGTGCCGGCTATTTCGCGAAGCAGATCATTCACGCCATCGAAAATTCCGGTGAGATCCAAAACCGTCCAAATGACAATGGCCGCGACAACCGTGACAATACCCAGGGCTACGGACAGGAGGAATGACATCTTCAGCACAGACCAAGGGTCAACCTTACTGACCAGGAGTCTCGCCTTGCGGGCCTTGGCCTTGGGCGCTGGTTTCACCAGACCTGGCCGGGCGCCAGCCGGTTTGGATCCTGAAGTGGCACCCGCTGGACGCTGGGGTGGCCGTGCGGGAGCATTCACGCGGGGCCCGGTGCCGGTCTGTTTGACCGATCCTCCGGCTGCCCGTGGGTTTGAGTTAGGCGAACTCACTCGGTACCTCCATTATCTGGTGACTGTGCTTCCAGCTCAGCCGTCTCTTCTGAGGTCAACGGTACTTCATCGGTTGTTGCCCCTGCGGATTCGATGCTCTCCCCCGTCACGTCAACACCCCCGTCGTCGACAGTGAGTCCCCGTTCACTGTTGCGGGCGACGGCTATGATTCGATCCTTTTTGTCAGGCTTTGCGAAGATGACACCCATCGTGTCCCGGCCCTTGGCTGGCACCCCAGTCACCGCTGAGCGCACCACCTTGCCACCACCCATCACGACCAGGACTTCGTCTTCTTCCTGGACAATCAGGGCACCCACAAGGTCTCCGCGTTCCTCCGCGAGCTTGGCAACCTTGATCCCCAGGCCGCCACGACCCTGTACCCGATACTCCTCAACCTTGGTGCGCTTCGCGAACCCACCCTCGGTCACAATGAAAACGAAGGATTCGTCAGTGACCACGTTGGCGGCCAGTAGTTCATCTTCTTCGCGGAACTTCATTCCGGTGACACCCGAAGTTGCCCGACCCATGGGCCGCAAAGCGTCGTTCGTCGCGGTAAACCGGAGGGACTGACCCTTCCTGGAAACGAGCATCATATCGTCGCTCTCGGAGACCAGCTGCGCGGAGACCAGTTCGTCGCCGTCGCGCAGGTTGATCGCGATCACTCCGGCCGTCCGGTTGGTGTCGTAATCCTCAAGTCTGGTCTTCTTCGCGAGTCCGCGCTTGGTTGCCAACACCAGATAAGGGGACTGCTGGTAATCCCGGAGATCGAGCACCTGTGCAATCGATTCGTCGGGTTGGAACGCCAGCAGATTCGCGACATGCTGACCCTTCGCGTCGCGCCCAGCCTCAACCAACTCGTAAGCCTTCGCCCGATACACCCGTCCCAGGTTGGTGAAGAAAAGTAGCCAGTGGTGGGTGGTAGTGACGAAGAAGTGCTCGACTACGTCGTCGCCGCGTAGTTGTGCTCCCTTGATGCCCTTCCCGCCGCGGGCTTGCTGGCGGTAGTTGTCACTACGGGTCCGCTTCACATAGCCGCCGCGGGTGATGGTGACGACCATCTCCTCTTCAGGGATCAGATCTTCCATGCTCATATCCGAGTCGAAACCCATGAGGATCTCAGTGCGCCGGTCATCGCCATGCTTGTCGACTATTTCGCGGAGCTCAGTGGAGACAATATCCCGTTGCAGTTGCTTCGACGCGAGAATCTTCTGGTACTCGGTTATCTCGGCTTCGAGTTTGGCATGCTGGTCCTGGATCTTCTGACGTTCCAGGGCCGCCAGGCGACGCAGTTGCATATCCAGAATTGCCTGAGCCTGGATTTCATCGATCTCGAGCAAGCCCATGAGCCCGTTGCGGGCATCTTCGACCGTCGAGGATCGTCGGATCAGGGCGATTACCTCATCAAGTGCGTCGAGAGCCTTCAGCAGACCCCGCAGAATATGGGCCGCCTCTTCGGCCTTCCGCAACCGGTACTGGGTGCGCCGGACAATAACCTCAAGCTGGTGGGTCACCCAGTGACGAATGAAGGCATCCAGGCTCAGCGTGCGTGGCACATCGTCGACAATAGCCAGCATGTTCGCGCTGAAGTTGTCCTGCAGCTGGGTGTGTTTGTACAGGTTATTCAGGACCACCTTCGCGACGGCGTCCCGCTTGAGCACAACCACCAACCGCTGGCCGGTGCGGCCCGATGTCTCGTCACGAAGGTCGGCGATACCGTTGACCTTCCCGTCCTTGACCAGGTCGGCAATCTTGATCGCCAGATTGTCGGGGTTTGCCTGGTAGGGCAATTCGGTGACAACCAAACAGGTGCGACCCTGAATTTCCTCGACGTTGACGACAGCCCGCATGGTGATCGACCCACGGCCCGTGCGGTAGGCATCCTCGATGCCCTTATGGCCCAGGATTTGCGCTCCGGTGGGGAAATCCGGTCCTTTTATTCGCAGCAGAAGTTCTTCAAGGAGTTCTTCCTTGGTTGCCTCTGGGTTTTCGAGGTACCACTGGACGCCTGAGGCGACTTCGCGAAGGTTATGCGGTGGGATGTTGGTTGCCATGCCGACGGCGATACCCGACGATCCGTTGACCAGCAGGTTGGGGAACCGTGCCGGAAGGATGGTCGGTTCCTGGTTCTTGCCGTCATAGTTGTCCTGGAAATCGACGGTCTCCTCGTCAATATCCCGGACCATTTCCATGGCGAGCGGTGCCATCTTGGTTTCGGTGTAACGAGGCGCAGCAGCACCATCATTACCCGGCGAACCAAAGTTTCCCTGACCCAGGGCGAGCGGGTACCGCATGGTCCAGTCCTGGATGAGCCGGACCAACGCATCGTAGATGGCCGTATCACCATGCGGGTGGTACTGCCCCATGACCTCGCCCACCACGCGCGCACACTTGTTGAAGGATCGGTCCGGTCGGTAGCCGCCGTCGAACATCGCGTAGAGAACCCGCCGGTGGACGGGCTTCAGCCCGTCACGGACGTCGGGAAGCGCCCGCCCAACAATCACTGCCATCGCATAATCCAGGTACGACCGCTGCATTTCCGTCTGCAGGTCGACTTGCTCTATTCGATCGGAGAGGACCCGTCCTTCGAGGGGGAGATCGGGTGTTTCTTCGTCGCTCATACGTCAGTTCCGTTCAGTTCTAAGTGCCAAGGCGTTGGAGATGGCGATTACCGTCGATCGCCGAAACTCCCTAAATGTCGAGGAATCTAACGTCCTTCGCGTTCTGCTGGATGAAGTTCCGTCGTGATTCAACGTCTTCACCCATCAGGACCGAGAAAATCTGATCCGCTGCGGCCGCATCGTCGACCGTCACCTGAAGCAGGGTGCGATTGTCGGGGTCCATGGTGGTTTCCCAAAGCTCGGTGTAGTTCATCTCCCCGAGCCCCTTGTACCGCTGTACACCGTTGTCCTTGGGCAATCGCTGGTTGTTGGCCAAGCCCATTTTGATGACTTCATCCCTCTCACGGTCGCTGAACACGTAGGAGTGGGTCGCGTTGGACCATTTGATCCTGTAGAGCGGTGGCTGCGCCAGATAGACGTAGCCGTTCTCGATCAGGGGGCGCATATAGCGGAACAACAAGGTCAACAGCAGCGTGGTGATGTGCTGCCCATCAACGTCGGCGTCGGCCATGAGAACGATCTTGTGATAACGCGCCTTGGCGACGTCGAAATCCTCACCGATCCCGGCACCAAAGGCTGTGATCATGGCCTGGACTTCACTGTTCCCTAGCGCACGATCAAGCCTGGCTCGTTCAACGTTGAGGATCTTGCCGCGCAGCGGCAGGATGGCCTGGGTATCGGGGTTACGTCCACGGACGGCCGAACCGCCTGCAGAGTCGCCCTCGACGATGTAGATTTCAGACTTCGATGGGTCCTTCGATTGGCAGTCCTTGAGCTTTCCGGGCATCCCACCGGATTCGAGCAGACCTTTGCGTCGGGTGGATTCACGAGCCTTGCGCGCTGCGAGCCGTGCCTGCGCCGCTTGAATCGATTTGCGGATGACGTCTCTGGCAGGGCCGGGGTTCCGTTCCAACCAGTCGCCCAGCTGATCGGTGACTACGCGCTGGACAAAGCCTTTGGCTTCGGAATTCCCCAGCTTGGTCTTCGTCTGTCCTTCGAACTGTGGTTCGGAGAGCTTCACCGAGATGACCGCGGTCAGTCCTTCTCGAATATCATCACCGGTCAGGTTTTCGTCTTTTTCCTTGATGATGTTCTTGTCTCGCGCGTACCGGTTGATCAATGAAGTCATGGCCGCGCGGAAACCCTCTTCGTGGGTGCCACCCTCGTGCGTATTGATCGTGTTCGCGTAGGTGTGGACACTTTCCGAATAGGCGCTGGTCCACTGCATTGCTACTTCGACTGCGATCTTGCGGTCGGTGTCTTCGGTCTCGAATCCGATGACGTCCTCATGGATGACGTCCACACGCTTTGCCGAGTTCAGGTGATTGACGTAATCAAGCAGCCCGTTCTCGTACATGTAGTCAACCTGGCGGTGCTTCGGCGTATCCTCGCCGGAGGTCCCTGCATCCGACGTTTCAGCGATCTCCTCGGTTTCCACCTCGTCAACCCGTTCGTCGACCAGGATAATCCGAAGCCCCTTGTTGAGGAACGCCATTTGCTGGAAGCGGGCCCTTAGTGTTTCGAAGTCGAACTCCACCGTCTCAAAAATGGAGGCGTCCGGGTAGAACGTCTGGGTGGTTCCCGTTTCGGTGGTTTCAGCTCCACGGCGGAGCTCTCCTACCGGCTTTCCGCCATCAGCGAAGGACTGGTTCCAGACATACCCCTGACGCTTCACCTCGGTTTCCACCCGGGAGGACAAAGCATTGACTACGGAGATGCCTACCCCATGGAGACCGCCAGACACGGCATACCCACCACCACCGAACTTTCCGCCGGCATGCAGGATGGTCATGACGACCTCGACGGTGGGGCGCCCCTCAGTGGGGTGCATATCAACAGGGATGCCACGGCCGTTATCAACCACCCGGACACCGCCATCAGCCTGTAGCGTCACCCTGATGGTGTCGCAATACCCGGCAAGAGCCTCATCGACAGAGTTGTCGACCACCTCATTCACCAGATGATGGAGGCCTCGGGGGCCGGTCGAACCGATATACATGCCGGGTCGTTTACGAACCGCTTCAAGACCCTCGAGGACGCTGATATCGCTTGCGTCGTATCCGGTGGTCCCATTTTGGGCTCCTGCAGCGGACTGCGGATTGCCCTGGGTTTTGGCGTCCAGCTCGTTGTCATTAGCCACAGGCGCTGTCGGCTCCTCAAAGGTAGGAATCTGGGTCAAAAAAAGCTTCGCTGTTGACACCTGCGGAGCAGGTAACAGATCGAAGGCATCCCCTCAGGAATGCCATTTCCCATCATTCTACCTTGCCGTCGTGGACAATACCTCACTGAACAGGCCTCTAATGGCGAATAAAGCCGCATATAAGCCGTCGGGAGGGCGGCAGCTAAGGCCGGATACCTCCAGCGGGGAGTTCAGGGCCCTACACGGCGTTTACCGAACTGGCAATAGACCCATCCCTCGGAGTCCTACAGGGCCTTATCCATAGGTGTCGCGTGGCCCTCTTCCCTTGACGGACCGGCCACCTTTCCTCCAGTTGGGGGAAGCCGGCCCGAGTACCGAGATGCGGGTGACGACGCCGCTGCCCAACTCGGCATCAAACCTTTGAATTAGCATCGGGCTGATCAATCTGAGCTGTGTAGCCCAGGCAGTAGAGTCACAGCGAACGAGCACGGTACTCCCGTCAAAACTTTCGGGCCTGCAGTGCAATGCGATCTCCGGTCCGACGAGTTCATCCCACCGGGCAAGCACCGAGCCCACCGCCACTGGGGATTTCCACCCGCGTTCACTAAGCAGCCGACTAAAGACATTTCCCAACCCCTCGGGATCACGGCCCGTATAGGTGATGGACCCTGGCGCCCGCCGTTTGGGGCTTGCCACACCACGCCGTCCGGCGGGTAACCGGGTGTTTCCGCGGCTTCGTGAGGCATCGCGGACTCTGTTCAACAATGATTGCGGAGCATCCAGATAGGGTTCCCCGCCCCCAGCCTGATCGTCTTCGGGCGAGTCTTCCGGCACGGTTCCCTCCGGACGAGGGTTCCTAGGTTCCACTACTGACCAGGCCTCCCGGCACCACCTGGAACTGGTGTCCTACTAGGGATTCGGGAATATCATCGCTGACAGCAGCAGTAACCAGGACCTGTTCAGCTCCACCGACGATTGCCGCAAGTTTCTTCCGCCTACTGGCGTCCAACTCAGCGAACACATCGTCGAGAATGAGCACGGGGGTTGCTCCGGGGGTGTGGTCATCCTCAATCAAGAGATAATACGACCCCAGTCTGAGGGCGAGAGCCAGCGACCAGGTTTCACCATGTGAGGCATACCCCTTGGCAACGGTCCCACCGAGCACGAGGTCGACATCATCCCGATGGGGTCCAACGAGCGATATCCCGCGGTCAAGCTCCTTCTTCCGGTGGACCAGAAGCACTGCGATAAATTTCTCGGTCAGTTCTTCCACACTTAATGAACTCAAGGTGTCATCTTCGCTGGCACCCCCGCCGTCGTCGTCGGCTCCCGACAGGGACGACCGGTACGTCGCTACCGCAACCTTGGATCCGTCGGTGAGCTGGTGATATGCCCGCTCCAGATGCGGCTTTAGCTGACCCAGCACGACGAGTCGGGCATGCAATAACCTGGCGCCAGCTTCCGCGAGGTGCTGATCCCATACATCGAGCGTCGCTTCATGGGAGGCAGTGAACTTTCCGCTGGCCCGTGCCGATTTCAGCAATGCATTCCGCTGTTTGAGCACCCGCTCATAGTCGGCGCTGATTCCCGCCCGGTGTGGGAGCAGAGTCACCATCAGATCATCCAGAAATCGCCGCCGGTTGGAAGGATCACCTTTCACCAGTGCAAGGTCTTCCGGCGCAAAAAGTACAGTACGGAGGATGCCAGCCGCGTCGCTCGCCCTGACCGGGTTCGCACGATTTATCCGTGCGCGGTTACTCCGATCAGCGTTGATCTCAACCTCGACGCTGGTGGTTTGGGTTCCGCGAACCAGTCTTCCCCTGACCAGAGCACGCTCCGCGTTGAACGCGATCAGGGGTTTGTCTGAGCTCACCCGGTGCGAGGAAAGAGAAGCGAGATAGCCGATGGCCTCGACGATATTTGTCTTGCCCACGCCGTTGGGACCTACAAAGACTGTTACTCCCGCTTCCAGCGGCACTTCAACCTGGCTGTAGGTGCGGAAGTCCGTCAGGGACAGATGCTGAACGTACATGATGACCCACTCACGCGGATTCCTTGGGGGTGCGTACTGCATGTCCACCAAATTGGTTTCGGAGTGCAGCCACCATCTTCATCGCGGGGGCATCATCCTGGCGGGAGGAAAATCGTGCAAACAGCGCCGCAGTGATGGCGGGAACCGGAATTTCGCTGGCGATAGCTTCCTCTACAGTCCATCGTCCTTCGCCGGAGTCCTCAACATAACCGGCGATCTTACTCAGCTCCGGATCCTCGTCGAGCGCCTTGACCAGCAGGTCAAGCAACCACGATCGGACGACCGTTCCATGTTGCCAGGCCTGGAAGGTGCCATGAACATCCTTGATGATGTCTTTCGCTGCCAACAGTTCATAACCCTCCGCATAAGACTGCATCAGGCCGTATTCGATCCCGTTGTGAACCATTTTTGCGTAGTGCCCAGCGCCTAGGTCACCGACGTGCACAAAGCTTTCTTCCCGGAGGCCATCCGGACGTAAGGCGTCGAAGACAGGGAGAGCCCGCTGCACATCGGCGTCGGCTCCGCCCGCCATCAGCCCATAGCCATTTTCGAGGCCCCAAACGCCACCGGAAACACCACAGTCGACGAAAGCAATATTCTTTTTCGCAAGCAACGCCGCGTTCTCTTGGTCATCGGTGAAGCGTGAGTTGCCGCCATCAATCACCAGGTCCCCAGGTTCCAGCAGCTCGGCGAGATCGCGGATCACAGATTTGGTGATCTCTCCAGCGGGGACCATCACCCAGATCACGCGCGGTGTCTGGACCGCAGATACCAGACCGTCGAGAGAACCGACGTCTGAAAGATCTGGGTTTCTATCGAATCCGGTAACGGTCAGCCCTTTTCGGCGAAGCCTTTCCCGCATGTTGAAACCCATTTTGCCGAGTCCGATGAGGCCAATGTGCATTTCCGCTTCGCTTCCTGAGGTCGGGGACTGGGACCTAACCGACGTTTCTGTGTCGCTGGTGAACTTATCAATTGGCCATTCGGACCGGCATCAGCAGGTATCGGTAGTCCGTACGGTCTTCCCCGGTCGCGTCTTCCTGTGCGGTGATGACCACGGGCTTCGGGGGTGTGGTGAAGGAGAACCGAACAAATTTGCTGTTGAAGGCGCCCAGGCCCTCGCTGAGATAATGCGGGTTGAAAGCGACCGTGATGTCGTCCCCATCCAAGGTGGCCTCGATTGCTTCAGAGGCCTGGGCGTCTTCGCCCGTACCCGCATCGAGGGTCACCTGTCCTGCGCTGAAGGCCATGCGGACAGCGGTATTTCGTTCGGCAACCAGCGAGACCCTGCGAACTGCCTCGACCAGCACACCGGTCTCGACAGTAGCGTGGATGGGTGTGCTTTCCGGGAACAACGCACGAATCTTGGGGTAGTCGCCATCGACCAGGAGCGATGTAGTTCGGCGTCCCCCGCTTTCAAAGCCGATCAATTCCCGGTCGTTTGAAAGGGCAATGCTCAGATCGCCGGCACTTCCAAGGGTTTTCGCTACTTCGTTGAGTGTTTTGGCCTTTACCAGTGCGCTGGTGGAGATTCCGGGCGTTCTGGGTTTCCAGGACACTTCGCGCAGCGCGAGCCGGTATCGGTCTGTCGCAAGGAGGGTAATCAGGTCATCTTCAATTTCCATCCGCACACCCGTGAGGATGGGCAGTGTGTCATCCCGGCTTGCAGCGATGATGACCTGGGAGACGGCTTGTGAGAAAGCGTCTCCGTCGACAACTCCGCTTACTTCTGGCGGGGTCGGAAGTTCGGGATACTCACCCTCCGGCATTGTTGCCAGGTTGAATCGGCTATTGCGGCAAGTCAACGTCACCTTGGTGCCTTCAGTTTCCACCTCGACAGGGGCCGAAGGAAGGCTACGGCAGATGTCAGCCAAGAGACGCCCGGACACCAGAATGGTCCCCTCTTCAGCTACATCAGCTGGGATCTCGAGCCGCGCAGAAATTTCGTAGTCGAAACTGGCAAGGCTAAGTGTTCCACCGGCTGCCTTAATCAAGAGACCCGACAGCACCGGCACAGGCGGACGGGGGGACAAGGAACGCGCCGTCCAGGTTACGGCCTCAGCTAGAACATCCCGCTCGACTCTGAATTTCACTGAAGGGTGCCGCCTTTCTCAACATAATTCTCGGGAAGATTGCTTGGCCAACGGGGGAAAGGACTCAGCCGGAGGGCAAGGAACTACATTACTCACAGAAAGCTTAGCCTGACTGCCGCCGGGCGGTTTTCGGGAGCTCCGGGTTTGTTTGGCCGGGATTGGATCGTGGGTGGGTGAGCGGGAAAATGTTATTTGGAAGAACCCTTGGATTTAAGGTTCGTAGTCGTAGTAACACCTGTTGAAACTGTGGATAACTGCCTCACACTACGCAGGTACAGGCAACAGCCTGTTGAGAAGTTGTGTATAGAGAAGCCTTGGAGGCGCGGGGGGTTGTGGGGAAAATCCTTGAAAGTTAGCGGGTCCACAGGCTCTGGGGGGTTGTCCTCATTAACATCGCTGTTGTTCGACCAGTTATCCACAGTTCTATCCACACCTGTTAATACCACTGGTGTAGTTAGGCGTCTTTCCGGCGATGTTTGATCCTGTTGGTCAGTTCGGTGACCTGATTGAAGATTGCGCGGCGTTCGGCCATGAGCTCACGGATCTTCCGGTCGGCGTGGATCACTGTGGTGTGATCGCGACCTCCCAGCTCCTGGCCAATCTTTGGGAGTGACATGTCGGTGAGCTCCCTGCAGAGATACATTGCGATCTGCCGCGCGGTCACGAGAGTCCGGGTACGGGATTTACTGCAGAGCTCCTCCATGCTGATCTGAAAGTAGTCGGCAGTTTGGGCCATGATCACGGCGGAGGTGATCTCCTGAGCGCCGTCGTCGGTGATGAGATCTTTGAGAACCACCTCAGCGAGTGTCACGTCCACTGGTTGACGATTCAGGCTGGCGAAGGCCGTGACGCGAATAAGCGCCCCCTCAAGTTCCCGGATATTGGTGGAGATTTTTGATGCGATGTACTCGAGCACATCGTCTGGAGCGCTCATTCCCTCACTGATCGCCTTCTTTCGGAGAATGGCGATTCTGGTTTCCAACTCCGGTGGCTGAATGTCGGTCAACAGACCCCACTCAAACCGTGATCTCATCCGTTCCTCGAACCCTGAGAGCTGTTTTGGGGGTAGATCTGAGGTGATGACCACTTGCTTGTTGTGATTGTGGAGGGCATTGAAGGTGTGGAAGAACTCTTCCTGGGTGCGGTCCTTACCGGAGAGGAACTGGATGTCGTCAATAAGGAGGATGTCGACGTTCCGGTAAGTCTGTTTGAAGCTTGTGCCCTCGTCATCGCGGATCGAGTTGATGAAGTCGTTGGTGAACTCCTCCGAATTGACGTAGCGCACCCGAATTCCTGTGTAGAGATGCCGGGCGTAATGACCGATGGCATGCAGGAGATGGGTTTTACCGAGCCCTGAGTCGCCGTAGATGAACAAGGGGTTGTAGGCCTTGGCGGGCGCCTCTGCAACAGCTACCGCTGCTGCATGGGCAAACCGGTTGGACGAACCGATCACGAAGGTATCGAAGACATACTTCGGGTTGAGGCGACCGAACTCGTGAGAGTTGCTCGGCAGGGTTGGCGCGGGCTTAGCCTCTTCCCTGACTGGTTCTGCGGTTTGTACTGGCTCGCTCTCGTCAACCTCGACCGGTGTGAGTTCGGGGTCGATAACGAAAGCGCACTGCAAATCCTCACGGAACACTTCCCGCAGCGCCTCGTCCAGGGCAGCCTTCAGGTGGGTCTGGAGAACCTCACGGGTCAGTTCGTTCGGGACTGCGACCAGGAGGGTAGTCCCGATCAACCCTTGAGCCTGGGCCAATACAACGAATCCTCGCTGTCTGGGCGTGACCCTCTCATCGTGTTCCAGGGTGCGAATGACCTTGCGCCAGGAACTCCCTACATCATTAATCTCGTCCGGGCCCACAAATACCTCTCCACCATGTCCATCGAAAACGGCCCTCATCCACAGAGTTATGCACAGCTGGTGGATAAACGACCCTTGGGCAAGACTAGAGGATGGGTACTGGAGAAGATAGCTGGTCTACGGGGCTGAGCGGGTGTGCTTTAGGGCCCTCGCCGGACCGTGAGATGGGGCCTTAACCAAGGTTGTCCACAGATTTGTGGATTTAGCCCTCGACCTCTCCCTGCCGCTCGGTTTGACTGGCCTGTGTGCAGTCGCCTAACGTTATGTAGTCCTATATGTCTGCATTCTGCATGCCTGCGAATTGATCGACGATCAAACAAAGCCGCTGGCCTCTGCATCAGCCGCAGATATCAAAACGTCGAATCGCCAGTCTGTTCTTCCCCCTTGTAGCAACGGACCGGACGCATCCTAAGATTGTCTTGGAGTAAATACAGTGAGCAAGCGGACCTTTCAGCCGAATAACCGCCGCCGGGCTAAGAAGCACGGTTTTCGCCTTCGGATGCGCACACGCGCCGGCCGAGCCATCCTTTCAGCGCGCCGCGGCAAAGGCCGCACCGAGCTGTCAGCATAAGCAGCCCCAGCTAGCTTGAAGACGTGGGTTCGCCAGGCGACACATAACGCCACGGCAACCCGGCCGGTTCGGACACTTTGACATGTTGACTCGAATCAACAGGGTCCGAACGGCCTCCGACTTCACCTATACCGTACGTTCCGGCTCCCGCTCTGGGCGCCGGAACTTGGTGTTATATGCGGTAACTACCTCTGCAGATGAACCCAGCAGGTTCGGGTTCATCGTCTCAAAGGGCGTGGGGAACGCAGTGACACGAAACCTCGTTAAGAGGAGACTAAGACAAATGGCTGCGTCAGCCTTATCCCGGCATTCCAGTGGATTGGCGGTGGTGGTTCGAGCGCTGCCGCCTGCCGCTGATGCAACCTGGAGTCAGCTCGCTAGTGACTTCGACCGGGCACTTGATTCGGCATCCAGCAGGAAGAGAGGCAGCACATGACCACGGCTGCCTCTGGCGTTTCGCTGCTCCGTGAATTCCCCGGGAACGTGATGATCGCTGTTTTGAAGGCTTATCGGGTGGTTATTTCCCCGCTATATGGCCAGGTCTGTAGATTTTTCCCCTCCTGCTCCGCCTACGCGCTGGAAGCAGTGACGGTCCATGGAGCGGTCAAGGGCGGCAGTCTTGCCGTTCGTCGGATCTGCCGCTGCCATCCCTGGAACGACGGCGGGGTGGATCACGTGCCTGCCGGCGGAAGATCGTTCCCGGACGGAAAAATACCCAAAATTGTTGTGCTGAATCATCCTGTGATTCCCGCTGATGACGAAAGCCGCTCGGCGGCCTGAGGAGCAAATAGCTATGGACTTCTTCAATACGATCCTCTTCCCGTTCCAGTGGTTGGTGTCGTGGATCATGACGTTCTTCCACGACGGCTTCACCTTCCTCGGCATGGACGCGGCGTCTGGCTGGACCTGGACCCTGTCCATCGTGGGTCTCGTGGTGGTGATCCGTGCGGCCCTCATCCCAGTTTTCGTCAAACAGATTAAAGCTCAGCGCGGCATGCAGGCACTCCAGCCTGATCTGAGGAAACTGCAGAAGAAATACAAGGGTAAGACAGACCAGCTGTCGCGGCAGGCGATGACCCAAGAGCAGATGGCGCTGTATAAGAAGCATGGCACCAACCCGTTCGCGGCCTGTCTCCCCATCCTGATCCAGATGCCGTTCTTCTTTGCACTTTTCACGGTGCTCAACGGTGTGTCCAAGGCATCCGAGACTGGGGAGACAATCGGTGCCATGACCACCGAAGAAGTCCGGCAGTTCGATGACGCATCAATATTCGGCGCACCTCTTTCGTCCACGTTCCTGGGCAGCTTTGGGGACAACGCGAACGTCAGCGTGATCATTCTGTCGGTGATCATGATCCTGGCGATGACCGGGTCACAGTTCATAACGCAGAAACAGATCATGGCGAAGAACATGTCTGAAGAGGCAATGCAAAGCCCCTTTATGCGTCAGCAAAAGCTCATGCTGTACATCCTGCCTTTGGTGTTTGGTATTGGCGGTATCAACTTTCCGATTGGCGTGCTTATTTACTGGACCACGACCAACATCTGGACGATGGCTCAGCAGTTCTATGTGATCCGAAAAATGCCCACTCCAGGGTCGCCTGCGGCGAAGGCGCTTGCCGAACGACGTGCGAAGAAGGGGCTTCCGATGACCCCCCTGCTTGGCGAGAAGAACGCCGATCCAGCGTCTGAAGAGGTCATTGAGACCAAGGGTCAGCGCACACAGCCCCAGCGTAAGAACAGGAAGAAAAAATGACAGCTGAGAGTGCACCGGCGGACGGCGTGGAAGAAGTGGTCGACTCAGTTGGCGAGGCCGGTGATTCATCGGCAACTATCAGTCGGCTCGAGGATGAGGGTGATGTTGCAGCGGATTACCTGGAGGAGCTACTGGACATCGCCGATATCGACGGAGATATCGACATTGAGGTTCGGAACGGGCGTACCTACATCTCTATCGTCTCCGAGGATCCAGACGGTGGCGCACTAAGCGGTTTGGTTGGAAAAGATGGTGAGGTGTTGGAGGCTCTGCAGGAACTGGCTCGGCTCTCGGTTCTCACATCGACGGACAACCGGTCACGACTGGTGCTCGATATTGACGGGTTCCGTGAGGTGCGGGGCAAAGAGCTACGCACCATTGCGGTGGATGCGGTGAACAAGGCCAAGGAATCGGGCGAGGAGGTCGCCCTGGAGCCTATGTCTGCATATGAGCGCAAGATCGTTCATGATGTGGTCGCGGAGCTCGGCTCGATCAGCGAGTCGGAAGGTGAAGGGTCCGGGCGGCATATCGTTGTCTCACCGGCGGATTCCTAGGAATCCGGGAGTCGAGGCATACCTGATGGTGGAAATTAGTGAATCAGAACTTGCAGCTGCCCGATCAATCTTCGGTGACCGCCTCGGCTTGGCTGAGCGCTTCGTAGAGCATCTGGCGACGACCGGTATTGAACGTGGTCTGCTGGGACCGCGAGAGGTTCCACGGTTATGGAGCCGCCACGTCTTGAATTGCGCAGTGACTGCCGAACTGTTCCCAGCAGGGGCTGTGGTGGCAGATGTCGGCAGCGGTGCCGGATTGCCTGGCATAGCGTTGGCTATCGCCCGCCCCGACTTGTCCTTCACCCTTATCGAGCCACTCGAGCGTCGTGTCACCTGGCTCAATGAGGTAGTCGCCGATCTAGGTCTTGACAATGTCAAGGTGTTTCGCGGACGCGCGGAGGAGGCTGTAGGGAAGGTCTCGGCAACCGTCGTTACTGCTCGGGCCGTATCCGCGCTGGGGGGCCTTGCGACAATGACGATTCCCATTCTGGCTGGAAGCGGTCAGGTGTTGGCGATCAAGGGACAAAGTGCTGCTGAGGAAGTCAAAAAGGCCGCGAAACTGATCCGGAAGCTTGGTGGCCGGAATACCTCTGTAGTACAGGTCGGTGCCGGAGTATTGGACCAACCAACTACGGTCGTCCGTATCACCATTGGGTAGTCTGCTTACAGCCCCTTCGAATCTTCACCAATAGCGCTTGTCCCGAGGTTCGTTCGAGCCAGTGACCGGTACTCTAGAAGTAGGACCGACCCCGGAATGCTGAAAGCGAGTTATCCTGCGTGACAACAAAAGACGCTGCGAAGCGAAGTCAATCCTTGCTATCAGCAGGGTCGCAGTTAGCTGTCACTCTTGGCGAAATACAACCAGAAGTGTTTGCTGATCCGGCAAATATGGGAATTGTTTCACGTGAAACCACTTTTATGGTGTCCAGTTCCCAGGCGGCACCGGTTCCTGCCCAAACGATTACCCCTAGCGCATCACCAAGGAATGTTATGGACGCGATGGACGACAGCACACCCCTGGCACGGGAGTTGGCCAGCGAGAACCGTCGCAGGGAAAAACTGAGCGGGCGTAGCCTTCCCAAACCTAGTGCTACCCGCACGTTGACGGTGAGCAATCAAAAAGGTGGCGTGGGGAAAACCACGACCACTGTCAACATTGCCGCAGCACTCGCGGCAGCGGGCCTGAATGTGCTGGTCATCGATATCGACCCTCAGGGCAATGCATCCACGGCCCTGGGGATTCCGCACCATGCAGAAGTCGACAGTATCTATGACGTGCTCATCGATGACCTCCCCCTCGGGGAAGTCGTAGTCCCGTGTCCTGATGTTCCGAAGCTCCTTTGTGCTCCTGCAACCATCCATCTTGCCGGCGCGGAGATCGAACTGGTATCGCTGGTGGCCAGGGAGCAGCGCCTGCGGCGGGCCATTGACCTCTACTCTCAGGAGCGCGAAGACCGTGGTGACGAACGGTTGGACTATGTCTTTATTGACTGTCCCCCAAGTCTGGGCCTCCTCACGGTAAACGCCTTTGTGGCCGCGAAGGAGGTTCTGATACCAATCCAGTGCGAATATTATGCATTGGAGGGTCTCAGTCAACTGCTGAAGAATATTGAGATGATCCAAAAGCACCTCAATGCTGAGTTAGTGGTATCTACAATCCTGCTGACAATGTATGACGGTAGGACAAACCTTGCAGCGCAGGTGGCTGCGGAGGTGCGAGAGCACTTTCCCAAGCAGGTTTTGAAGGCCGTCGTACCGCGTTCGGTCAGGATCTCTGAGGCGCCGAGTTACCAACAGACGGTGATTACTTACGACCCGTCCTCGAGCGGTGCTCTGTCCTACCTTGAAGCAGCTTCGGAAATCGCCCTGCGCGGATAGCTAGCCTCAAGCCGTTTCACCACTTCCCGCAGTAGTGTGGGTATCAATAATCACCCGATGCGGATTGCTCTGCACTTTTGAAGGGACCTGGTCATGGCCGAAAAGCGACGCGGATTGGGACGTGGACTGGGAGCTCTCATTCCAAGCGCCCCGTCGAACGAAGAGACCTCGGGGATAGACTCTGTGACGCCACGCAGCGGGCGGCCGGCTGATCTGTTTTTCCCATCAGCACCGCCCAGGGAGGAGGCGGAGGATTCCGTCTCGGGGTCTGCGCGTTCACAGCGACCCGCTTCTGGAATCAACAAGGATGCGCTTACGGCCTCTACCCGGGGCTCCAAACGAACGCCTGTGAAGAAAGCCACGCGGGTTCCCAAAAGGGTTGCCAGCGAAAGCGCAGCCGAGGAATCCGGAGAAGATACAGCGGTTGAGGTGCCCCCCGCGGTCGTCGAGTCTACTCCCACCTCGTCTAATCTCAAGACCGAAAACATTCCCACTGTCGGTGAACCCTCCGGCCCGCTGGAAGATCAGGTGGTGGAGGTGGAGGACGCTAGCCCTTCTGTAGAGGCGGATTCAGACCGCACTCCGGAGAACGTTTCACGTGAAACAGCACCGCAGCCAGCAGACCCGAATTTGGTCGCGGTGCCTGGCGCGACATTTGCCGAGATCCCCGTGAACCTCATCCACGCGAATCGGAAACAGCCTCGAAGTGTCTTTGACGACGACGAGATGGCCGAACTTGTTAACTCAATTCGCGAAATCGGAGTGCTCCAGCCCATTGTTGTCCGCCCTTCGACGGAGGGTGGGGAACAGCCCTACGAGCTCGTCATGGGTGAACGGCGCTGGCGCGCAACCAGAGAAGCTGGCCTTGCAGTGGTGCCGGCAATCGTCCGCTCGACGACCGACGACGATCTCCTCAGGGATGCCCTCCTGGAGAACTTGCACCGTAGTCAACTTAATCCACTTGAGGAAGCCGCAGCATATCAGCAATTGCTGGACGATTTTGGTTGTTCTCATGACGAACTCGCAGAACGCATTGGTCGCTCGCGCCCGCAAATATCGAACACCCTCCGTCTGCTGAAGTTGCCACCGCTAGTTCAGAGGCGCCTTGCTGCTGGCGTTATCTCGGCCGGACATGCTCGGGCCTTGCTTGGATTAGGCGATCAGGTTGAGATGGAAAAGCTGGCTCAGAAGATCGTCGCTGAGGGATTGTCAGTGCGCACCACGGAAGAGCTCGTCTCAATGAACGATGGGCTGCGCCGCCCGGTGAAGCCGAACACGCCACGCGCCGGAGCTCGGCATGAACGGTTGGATTATCTAGCATCCTCCCTCTCAGACCGTCTTGACACCAGCGTCAAGATCACCCTGGGCGCCCGTAAGGGGAAGGTCAGCATCGAATTCGCCAGCGTCGACGACCTCAACCGCATTATGGGAGTTCTCGGTACCTCGGGGGCCTCCTAGGCCTAGATATCCGGGCTAGATATGCGCTGTTTCACGTGAAACATGTCAGCAAGGCGGTAAAGGTTGCCCAAAAGAGTTGGATGTTTCGGGTAGTGCCTGGGGAATTGGGTTAAAAAATCAAGAGATCTCCATCTGGGGGGCAAGACTCTGTGTGTTTCGGTGCCAATTTGCCCCCGGAATGTAGCCAGGACTTTCAGATATCAGGCGCGACAGGCCCCCTTTTGTGCAATGAACCTCATGGACGGGCTGGATACCTAGATCCGCAGGGCGGCAGGTTTCACGTGAAACAGGTCAGATTAGCCATGGTTGCCGTGTGCTGTCCATAACCTTGCCGAATCGGTAGCACTTTGCCCCTATTGTGAGCGCTGTTGTACAACGTTGCTGCTTCGGGGCAGGAATCTTCGGTTTCACGTGAAACAGCCGTCCTTTAGTCACCGATAGGCTGCACATTCGGCAGCCTCTCCCGGACTGAGACACAGAACATGAGGGTGTTCTTGTTGTGATCGAAGCTGCCCTAGTCCAATTCGATCCACAACCAGCCGAAGAGTGGGCAATGGCCGTCATACGACAACTTCACGCCTCATCTCTGGCCGCGTTCGCATTCGCCGACAGTTCTTCCGCCCTGATGCAGCGTCTAGCGTTTCTGAATTGACTCCCGGTCACTTCGCTTTGAGCGCTCTGGAGTACTAAGGCGCCGCACGGTGTCGTTTCACGTGAAACGACCGTCCCCTCCGACGTTTCACGTGGACGGCAGCTAGCGAGAAGTGAGGTCTAGACGAGAAGCCCTAGAGGGTCCTTCCCCAGGGGGGAAACACAACTGCCGTAAGGGTCCCTAATATTGCCCTGCGGTTCTCCCCACACCTGACGGGATTGTTGTACCTACCCGGTGCACTGGGTGCCGCGCAGGCCGAAAGTTGCCTATCAGCGACACCAGGGGTCGCCACGCTAGCGGGAGTTCCACCATGGCTAGGGTTTCTGGCGATTTCTGGCAGCTGGCGCCCCTTTGACTCCTATTTGGCCTGTAGCTGGCAGAGAAGATGTTTCACGTGGAACAAGTGTCTTCCGGCCTGGCATGCGCAGGCTGGGTCACAACTTCGAATACGAACCAACTCAGGGACGACTGGTAGCGAGTTTTCCATGGTCGGAGGTTCCCACCCCGCGTGGGAAGACATACTCGGATCTCATCGGTCCCTTCGTGATCTTTGCAGTCTTAGGAGAGCGGCGAACTCGACTTGAGCGTCCCCGCGTCAGTATCCATCCGTATTCCACCAAAAGACGGTTATTTAGCAATATTCAGTCCACTTGAGGGCGCCGCGCTAGCTATAAAGGTCGATCTACGGGTATCCGGTCGTTTGCTGCACTAGCAACGACGCTTTCCGGCGTCCCGTGTGGGCCCGCCTTTCCGATGCACGGGACCGGACTGGATCCTGGCAGCTGGCATCCACTTAGCCGGCATGACACGGGGCCTTCCACAGAACCGAACGTTTCACGTGGAACATTGTGGACGCCACCAAAGAATCCCGAGCCGTGACTAGTATCTGTGGTGACCTGAGTGAAGCTAGCAGTCAGCTGAAAGGTCACGGAGTCAGGTTGGAGATGTCACCCCGCGGGGCCGGAGATGTTGTGCAGAAGGCGGGGCCTGAGGTGTTTAGTTCCAGTGCCACGCGCGGGTCTAAGAGACCGGTCGATGCTGGCCCTGTTTGTCTCCTCGGGACGCGGAGTGAGATTTCGCGCGACGGCGCAGCACGGATCCGTTGATAGCATCTTTTGGCTACGAGAAGTCATGGGGTGGAAGGGTGCCGGTCTACTTCGCTGCTGCAAGTACATTTCCTACGGGCTGCACCATATTGATTATCACGCAGCGTCCTCCAGTGTCGGCCATGGCAGGCCGACCACGTAACCTGCCTCAGCTGAAAGTCCAGCCAAGATGAGGCTATGGCTCCGGGGTCCAATTCAGTTTCACGTGAAACAGTCAGCAGGCGTAAAAAAGGGCCACCACTTCGTACAGAAGTGATGGCCCCTGGAAAAAGGTGCAGGCTCGAAACGGTTCCTACTTCAGGAAGTCAGCGAATTCCTGCTCCAAAACCTGCTTTGGCTTAGCGCCGATGGATTGTGCTGCAACTACGCCGTCCTTGAACACATAGACGGCCGGGATCGAAGTGATTCCATACTTCGCAGCGGTAGCCGGATTATCATCGACGTTGAGTTTGACGACATCAACCTTTTCCGAATGTTCTCCGGCAATTTCGTCGAGAATAGGCGACAGCTTACGGCACGGTCCGCACCATTCGGCCCAGAAGTCGACGAGCACTGGCTTTGTTGATTTCAATACATCGGCGTCGAAGGACGCGTCGGTGACTTCTCTTGCAGTCATAGCTACTCTCCTTGGGTGGTGCTGGATACGTGGGCATCTTCAGAGACCTGTTCGGCTGGCGGTGTTGGTACTTCCGCCGCCGTCTCAACCGAGTCCCCGAGGTCAGCGAGGTAATGCTCTACGTCAATTGCCGCAACACATCCTGAACCGGAGGCAGTGATGGCTTGGCGGTAGGTAGGGTCGATCACGTCGCCCGCGGCAAATACCCCGGGTATGGAGGTCTTGGATGTGCGGCCCTGGACAGCGATGGTGCCTTCTGTCGTTAGCTCGAGCACTCCCCGTACCAGGTCCACCCTAGGGTCGTTGCCGATAGCAACGAAAACCCCGGTGACCGGGAGATGCTGGGTTGAGTCGTCTACAGTGCTAGCCAGGCGCAAACCCGTTACCTTGGAGTCGCCGTCGATCCCCACAACCTCGGAGTTCCAGATGAAGCGGATCTTCTCGTGGCTCAATGCCCGGTCCTGCATGATCTTGGATGCACGAAGCGAATCTCGCCTGTGGACCACTGTGACGGAGCGAGCAAATTTCGTCAGGAAAAGGGCTTCCTCCATTGCGGAGTCACCCCCGCCAATCACTGCAATGTCCTGGTCCCTGAAGAAGAACCCGTCACAGGTTGCACACCAGCTGACGCCGTGTCCTGAAAGACGCTTCTCGTCCTCAAGCCCGAGTTCACGATACTCGGAACCGGTAGACACAATGATGGATCGCGCGCTGAAAGTCTCACCTGTGCCGATGGTGACCGTCTTGACCGCGCCGGAGAGCTCAAGCGACGTCACATCTTCGAACAGTATCTCTGTGCCGAACCGTACGGCCTGCTTTTCGAACTGCTCCATCAGATCCGGTCCCATGACACCTTCAGGGAAGCCGGGATAGTTTTCCACATCCGTGGTGTTCATCAGTTCACCGCCGGCTTTGACGGAACTGGCAATCATCAGAGGCGCCAGATTCGCCCGGGCGGTGTACACGGCGGCTGTGTATCCGGCCGGTCCTGAGCCCACAATGATCACATCGTGGATCTTCTGTGGATCGGTGCTGCTGGTTCCGGTTGTGCCGGTTTCTATACTCACGGGTTTGGTAGACCTTCCTTTGTTGACACCACTACAGGAGCCTGGGGCCCGGCTGAGCGGTCATTTATAAGAACCGCGTCAGGGTCAAGCTTATTCCGTCCGCGAAGCGCACCGCTCAACAAAAGGTGAAGTTTAGGAGACGCTGATCTCCGCTATCCGGACGCCCCAGGGGAAGATGGCCTGAACGTTGGTCAAACGCGGAAGCTGGGTGAGGTTGACAATGACGTACTGAGCGGTGGCGGGCTCGCCCTCCGCGCCTGGTGGGACAGGGATGTTGATAGTCGGCCCGGTGAAGGAGCTCTGCGCAATCTGATCTGCGCCGTCGAGGGTCGGCTCATCATTGAGGAGGACAGTGAAACTGCCACCGGAGCCGTTGAGTTGCTCGATCTGGATCTGGCTGATTGTCGACTCCTCTTCGAGTTCGACGACAAGAGCCATGCTCTGGGCCAAGCCGCCAAAAGTCTCGTTCGCGAAGACGAGGGAGCCCCAGAAACTGCCAGGATTACCATCGATAATCAGGGGAAGGTCCGCGTCAGTTTCGGCGTTCAACTCTGCATTATCGGGGACGAGGCGTGTCACATTCGCGGGGACTGGCTCAACTGCTTCCACCGTTGGTTCTGGAGTTTCCTCAGGGCCTTCGGCAGGGGTGGTTGCGACGTCGTCGGTCGGTTCCTCTTCCACCTGGGCGGTGGTGGTCTCGGCGCCCGCTAGGGGATCAGGCGAAAAGTAGTTGCTGAGCTGGTTGACGGCCAGGGCAACGACGGTCACCAGGATGATCGCGAGCACCACTCCGACGAGGACCCGGGTGTACTTCGGGTTGTTACCCTCGTCATCGTCCTCAGCTGTGTCGTATTCGTCGTAATCTTCAGGTGCTCCGCCACCGGAGGCGGCTGCAGCAGGAAAGTGTGACGCGGCCCGGCCGGAATCGTCTGTCCGCTTTGGATCGGCGTCGTAGTCGCTTTCTGACCAGAGGGACACCTTGGGCTGGTCGCTGCCACGGGGCGCAGATGCCGGCGGCGGAGGAACCGCTGACGAAGCGGACGCCGGGTTGGCTGAGGCGGGGGTGGCAGCGTCAGCGCCGGAGGCTCCCGCAGTGACACCCGCAGCGCCAGCAGCCGCGGCACCCTTGCCGAACTTCGGCAGCCGGGCCTTCGGCAGGCGGGACTTCTTTTCGGGCTGGTCGTCGTCGTAGTAGTCGTAATCGTCGTCGTCATCGTAAGTCTCGGGTTCGGTGGAGCGGGGCCCGCCGAAGATTTCCGATCCAAGAGTATCGGTGAAAAATGGTTCGACAAACGGTGCATCCTGAGGGACAACGAGATCCAACAAGTCGGCTGGGGAGGCACGGTTGGTGACCAGATAGGTGCTCTCGTCGGTGACGCCCAGATCAAGGACCTGGATATTCCCCGCCCGTTCACCAGTGGCCACTTCACGGGCGGTAGCAGCTATTTGGCTGGCGTTGGAAGCTGAAGCGACCAGGATGCTGACTGGCCGATTCAATACCTGGTCCATACCGTCGAGCACGAGGTCCCGGTCAGCAGAAGCCAGTACGTAGGCGGTGACCTTGTAGCGGCCTCCCAATACTGATCCGACGTCTACTGGTTGTGGCACGTGTTCCTCCCGTGGAATGAATGGATTCTCGGGCGACGAACAGCATCCTGTTCAGCGCGTGAAGTCAATTGCAGATGATTCCCACCAATGCTACCGGTCAGTACCGTGGATCCGCGGGTTTTCGGCTCGCATGCCGGTGCCGAGTTCACTTGGTGCGAGTGAATCGGGACAAGAGGGGAGCCAGGAAGTCATCCAGCTCCCTAATGCGCAGAACCTTGAGCATGAGCAGGTAGACAAGCGCCATCAGCGTGCCACAAACGGCGAGCACGCTGAAGGCGGCCAGGACCGATTGCCAGACAAAGCCTTCGATGCTGTAGCCACCGAAAAGCCAGAGCGCCCCGGTACCAACTGCAGCGGACGCCATCCCGGCGAGGACAAGCCGAACATGGACATCGTAGACGCGGCCCGCACCGTAAGAGCCGATCTTGCGCACCAGGAACGTGTGGCTGACGACGACGGCGATGATGTTGCCCAGCGAGTAGCTGACAGCCAGCAGTGGGACAATGTATTCCGGCGCAAAAGTCCCGGATATCAGTGCCAACGCCACCCCGATTACAGAGAGGATGAGCTGGATGCGTAGCGGAGTCACGGCGTCCTCGGCCGCGTAGAAGACCCGGTTCAGGAAGAAGTTGGCACTGAGGAAAGGTGCCCCGATGGCCAGCAGGGAAATGAGCACGGCGTTGAGTGCTCCGTCCGGTCGGATCCCACCCGAGAACAGCATCCCCAGTGGTACTGCCAGCGCCAGGAGAACTGCCGCACCGAAAACTGTTGCTACCCCCATAATGCGAAGGCCACGTGACAGTGTCTCCTTGATTAAGGCCAAATCGTTGCGACTGTGGGCCGCCGCCAGCTGATTGAACATCACCGTGGCGATAGAGAGGGCGATCACGGAATGGGGCAGGACGTACACCATTGTTCCGATGTCAAGGTTGAAGGGTCCCGCAATCTGCTGCGGCGGCACCCTGGCGAGATAGTCCGGCCGTGCTTCGGCGGCAATTGAGGCAACACGGATGTTGACCAGGTACAAGCCGTTGCCTACCAGCATGGTGATGATGGTGATGGAAGCCAGTTTGCCGGTGCGACCCAATCCCACCCCCCGCCACCCGAATGTTGGCTTGAGGCCCAGCCCGAGCCTCTTCAGCGGCCAGAAGAGAACCAATGCCTGAATGATGATCCCGAGAGTGGTACCTCCCGCGAGCAGCAGTGTCTGGGACGAGGTCCACGAGTCCGGTGTGTGCGAGCTGTCGAGTTGCGAGCCCATCAAAACAATGAAAGACACCAGCGCAGCAATTGACACGATATTGTTTGCGACCGGCGCCCACATATAGGGGCCAAAGGAGCCATTGGCGTTGAGGACCTGACCGATAATCGCGTAGAGGCCATAGAAAAAAATCTGTGGGAGGCACCAATACGCAAAAATGGTGGCTAGCGCCAGACGCTCACCCGAAAAGTCGGTGACCAGGGTCATGATCAGGGGTGCGGCGAGAGTGACCAAAGCAGTCAGGACCAGGAGGACTATGACAGCGAGGGTAATGAGGCGACTGATGAAGTCGGCTCCCCGATCAGGGTTTTGCGTAGCTTTAATAATCTGCGGCACCAGGACGGCGTTGAACACCCCGCCGGCAACCATGAGATAGATGAAATTCGGCAGGCTATTGGCTATGGAGAATGCATCCACCACCCCGCCGGAGGCGCCGAGCGCCGTCGCAAGGAGGGCCACCCGGACCAGTCCGAGCACTCGGGACACAAGGGTTCCCGCCGCCATGATGGCGCTTGAGCGCGCTGTTGTATCCGGGGCTTCAGTGGAAGAGTGCGCGCCGTCGTCGGCTGAGGTGGCAGCAGTGTCGCCAGATTGAATTGCGCGGCGGCTGGGCAGTACCCCAGCGTCCTGCACGGGGAGGGAGGCTGTGTTTGAGTCCGACATCGTTGTCTATCGTCTCACCACTGGCCCCGTGGCGATAACGCGGACTTACAGGTAGTCCGGGAGGACTTCCCGGGCCAGGTCAGCGATGCGGCGCTCATTGGGGAAGGACAGCTTCTTTCCCAGCTCAGCCAGGGGAACCCACGCCACATCGACTGCTTCGTGGTCCGGGTCATTCTCGATGGTGAGCCGGCCACCAGTGGAGATCAGGAGATAGTGGTGAACTGTTTTATGAACGCGGTGCCCACTGACGGTGAACCAGTAATCGATACTGCCCAAGGCAGTAAGAATGCGGCCCTTGATGCCGGTTTCTTCCTCGATTTCCCGCACCGCAGCTTCGGAATTGTTTTCTCTACCTTCGGGATGACCTTTCGGAAGGCACCACTCGAGTCGGCCGCCACGGTTCAGCCGGGCAATGATCGCTACGTTGAGCTGGTCATCGGAGGTATCGACCACTATGCCGCCTGCTGACACTTCCTCGACGGTCGGCAGCGACTGGTGGACCTGGGGCGCGCCAGCACTGCCCATTGACACTGTCAACGGGGTCCGCTTGGGTGCGCTTGGAACAGGACGGTCCATGCAGTCCACTCTAACGATCTTTCGCTTCGGTTGATGACGATCCATAAGCTCCGCCGTCCTGCTGGGCCGGTACCCGCGTGTCGGCCGTCCCCGGCCCCGGCCGCCCCCATAGTGGAATTTGCCGTGGCATCTGGCACCCTTTAAGCACTATGGTGCACCTGTTAGACAACTCAACCCTTACCGCTCCGCTCCCCCCGGTTGTTACCGAATTGGGACGGCTCTTCGTTGCCGCCGGACATGAACTGTCGCTGGTGGGCGGGCCTGTCCGCGACCTCTTCCTGCACCGCACCTCCCCGGATCTCGACTTCACCAGTAACGCCACACCGGACCAGACCCTGAATGTCATCCGCGGGTGGGCCGATTCCTACTGGGAGATCGGCAGAGATTTCGGCACTATCGGACTCCGTAAGGGCGGCTTCATGATCGAGGTGACCACCTATCGGGCGGAGGCTTACGACCCCGCGTCCCGTAAACCGGTTGTCGCTTTCGGGGACACTCTGGAGGATGATCTGCTGCGCCGTGACTTCACCATCAACTCCATGGCGCTCCGGCTTCCATCGATGGAGCTGGTGGATCCCTATGGGGGCCTCCGGGACCTGAAGGCGGGGGTGCTGCGGACCCCCGGGGCAGCGTCGTCGTCGTTCTCGGATGACCCCCTGCGCATGATGCGGGCCGCACGCTTCGCCTCCCAACTGGGGGTCGAGGTGGCCCCTGAAGTGTCCGAGGCGATGGCTTCCATGGCCCAACGCATCACCATCATCTCCGCCGAGCGGGTCCGCGACGAACTGGTGAAACTGGTCCTGGGGGACGCACCTCAACGGGGCATTGACCTGATGGTGGAAAGCGGGTTGGCCGACTACGTGCTTCCCGAGGTGGCGGCGTTGCGTCTGGAAATCGATGAGCATCACCGTCACAAGGATGTCTACCAGCACTCGTTGACTGTGCTCGAGCAAGCCTGCCGCCTGGAGACGGGCGCCGACGGGGCCGTCCCCGGGCCTGACTTCGTGCTGCGGTTTGCTGCGTTGATGCACGACGTCGGCAAACCCGCCACCCGTAAATTTGAGCCCTCCGGGGCGGTCAGCTTCCGGCACCATGACATGGTGGGATCCAAGCTCACCGCAAAACGGATGAAAGCCCTGCGTTTCGACAACGACTCGATCAAGGCTGTGTCGCGGCTGGTGGAGCTGCACATGCGGTTCTACGGCTACGGGGAGGCCGGTTGGTCCGACTCCGCGGTGCGCCGGTACGTCAACGATGCGGGGAGTCTGCTGGAACGGCTGCACCGGCTGACGCGTTCGGACGTCACCACCCGGAATCAGCGTAAGGCAGAGCGGTTGGCCTTCGCCTACGACGACCTGGAAGCGCGAATCGAGGCGCTGGCCGAACAGGAGGAACTGGAATCCATTCGCCCGGACCTCGACGGAGCGCAGATCATGGGACTACTGAACATCAAACCCGGCCCGGTGGTTGGCCGGGCGTACCGATTCCTGTTGGAGGAACGAATGGAACATGGACCTCAGTCGGCCGAAGAAGCCGAGGCGTTGCTCCGCACCTGGTGGGCGTCACAACCAGAGTCGGCGACACCATGAGCCTCTCCGGCGCAGCCTCACCAGACCTGACACCAGCAGGAACTCCACTACCGCACCTCTGGCTGATGCGGCACGGGGAAACCGAGTGGTCCCGGGACGGCAACTACACGGGCCTCACCGACCTTCCCTTGACCGCCAGCGGGGAAAAGCAGGCGGTCGACGCTGCACGGCACCTCAAAGGGATCACGTTCGACGCTGTTTTGTCCTCACCGTTGCAGCGCGCGGTCCGGACCGCGCATTTGGCGGGCTTTCCTGATCCGGAGATTCTTCCGCATGCGCACGAGTGGGATTACGGCGACAACGAAGGACGCAACAGCGCCACGGTTCGCGCGGAGAATCCCGGGTACCTGATCTGGAATGACGGAGTGCCGAACGGTGAAACCCTCGCCCAGGTTGCTGGGCGCGCTGACCGGATCATCTCAACGGTCCAGGCCGGCTGCGGCACCCCAGCAGACCAGGATCCTTCCGCGCACCCGGCCCGTAACGTTTTGCTTGTCGCGCACGGGCACTTCCTGCGGGTGGTCGCCGCGCGGTGGCTGGAGATGGATCCCGGCCAGGGCCGACGGTTCGTCCTCGGTACTGCGGCGGTGTGCGCACTGGGATGGGATAAGCGGACACCCGCCATTGTGCACTGGAATCTCTGACACCCGACTCAAGCCGTCCGGTGGGTGAACCTGTCAGGCTGGAGGGTGCCGTTCCTGCGGCGAATAGGTAACGCGTCTCAGCAGCGCCTCCATTGGGCCGATGCCAAACCGCGATAACCAAAGTCGGCTCAGCACCACCTGGGCACCAAACAGGACGACGACGACCATCATCACCCAGGCGGGCGGCAAGACATTGGTCAGCCCCAGCCCAACACCGGTGAACACGATCACGAGCACCAGCGACTGGCCCAGATAGTTGGTCAACGCCATTCGTCCCGCCGGAGCCAGCGCGCCCAGGACGTTTTGTCCTGGCGGGGAACGAAAAGCCAACAACAACAAACACACGTACCCGGCCGTCTGGAGGGGCGCGGTCAACGTGGTGATGCCGGTCGATACAAGAGAAAAGCGGTCGTGGTCGGCGTAATACAGCAAGGCGGACTGGGCCCCAGCGGCGAGCAGCCCAATCGGCAGACAGACGATGGCAATCCGGCGCAGCGTTGAACTGCTCAGGGGTCGCTCAAGTATCCCTTTCCGGGCGGCGGCGAGACCCAGAAGGAACATCGCCAGGGACAGGGGCCCCTGGAAAAGCATCACTGAGGGAAGGGCGATGAGATAGTTTTCCACATTCGCTGCCAGGGCTGATCCCGGACTTTCCGTGAGGGCCGCAACGCTCGGGGCGGGGATCACGCCGTCGTCGACTGGATTGTTGACAGTAGCGACGAAGGCTCCCACCAGGGTCAACAGCAGTGACATGCCCACGGTAATACCGGCCGCGATCAGGACGGACATCCGCGCTCGGATGGTCCGCAAACTGAACAGCACCACCCCCATCACTGCATAGGTCAACAGGATGTCGCCGAAAAACAGCAGGAAGCCATGAGCCAGCCCGAGCATCGCGAGCCCCGCCAAACGGCGCAGCATGCGAGGCCCCAATGGCACTCCCGCCCGGGCGGCGGCCCGCTCCTGCAGGGCGAAGCCGTACCCGAAGAGAAACGCGAACAGTATGTAGAACTTGCCTTCAAACAGCATCGTCACGAGGAACCGGACTGCAATGTCCGCCGGCGACGAATGGTCGGGGCTGATGTCTCCGGCGAACGCCCAGGGGTCGGCGAAGAACCAGATATTCACTGTCAGTATGCCGAAAAGCGCGAAGGCACGCAGACCGTCGAGCTCTCGGAGCCTATCCACGACTGCCCCCATCTCACTGGTCAGGACCTGCAGTCGCAGGATGCTGTCAGCCTAGCCCGGGACGCGCCCACCGGGCTGAAGACGGGGCTGGCTCCCTGAAAGTTCCGGGGTGGGCAAAACATTTGAGAATTGTCAGTCAAAAGCCTAGGCGATCACCGTCCCGTGCGGTACTTTTGATTTGTGCCATTGGGAGTTCTCAATCGAGTGATCGCTTGATGAATTTCGGCACTGTCTCTATTGGCGCACTAGATGAAAGGGAGGTGGGAACTGTGAATACAAAGCTACGCCGATCGTTTACCGCGTACACCAGTCCGGCCTCCGTTGCTGCGCATTAGCTAGCTGCTGATTCGGTCGCCCTCCCACCTGGCGGGAGGCGACCCATTTTCGGTATCCCTTTTGATGCTCAGGCGGTTTCCGCCGCCCTGCTGCGTGCGCTGTTTGCCCGCCCTCCTCGATTGAGGATTCCCTTTGCACCATCAAATTCAGGAGACCCCTGTGTCCACTTTGCTGACCAGTTCCACTTCCCCTGCCGTCTCACCAGTTACCCCCGGCAACCCCATCCGGGCGCATGGCGAATTCATCATGGCTGGCAATTTCACCGCCACCGGGGATCCGGAAACTGGTATACCCGATTCGCCAATCACAGTCATGCCCAACTATGCCTCTCGAGAGGAGGTGCAAATCATGTTGAAGAAGCTCAGGGACAGTGTGTCCCTGTGGAAACGAATACCCGAGCCACCCCCGCCTGTCGCGAGGGACACGGTTGACCGTCTTGTCCTGCCGCAGCACACCATGTACGTCAAGTAGCTGGTTCATCCACGCTGCGAATGGCCCGGTTCTGACCTTGTTGACCACCCGCGAAGGAGGATCTGATGCAAGTCATTAGTCCCACCAATCGAGAAGCCCGCGCTTCCCAGCGCGGGCTTCCGCCTTTAACGCGCGCGAATATTCGGCACTCTGCAGCATGACACGGAATGTGCAGCCTGCACGGCACGTTATATGGTCAGTAGCGGCGGCAAAACGTCAGACAATTCAAGCGCTCGACAAGTTCGAGAGCAATCAGGGGAGAGGAGATCTTATGCCTCCGGTAAAGCGTGTGGCGATGCTCTCCCTGCACACCTCCCCGCTGGATCAGCCGGGGGCTGGCGACGCCGGTGGAATGAATGTTTATGTGCGTTCCCTGGCCCTGGAATTGGCTCGTGTCGGAATTGACGTCGAAATCTTCACCCGTGCAGCCTCCGAAGGGCAACCGCACTCCGAGGAATTCGCGCCGGGGGTCATCGTCAGACACCTTCGGGCGGGACCGCAGCGTAAGGTTCCCAAGGAACAACTGCCGGGCCTGTCCGAATCGTTCACCGATGCTATCGCCGAGGTGACCGACCTCCTGGCGGATGGCCACTTCGACGTCATCCACTCCCACTACTGGGTTTCCGGAAGTGTCGGTCTTACCGTCGGGGCCAGTCTCAACCTTCCCCTGGTGCACTCGATGCACACCATGGCACGCGTCAAGAACATTCGCCTGCACGCTGGTGGTACACCGGAGCCGGATGTCCGGGTTGCCGGGGAACAGGCAATTGTCGATGGCGCCTCCCGCCTGATCGCCAACACTTCCACCGAGGCAGCCGAGCTGGAATCCCTGTACGGTGCTGCACCCGAAAGAGTGGACATCGTGGCGCCCGGCGTTGATCTTGAGACGTTCAACCCCGAGTCACGCACCGAATCCCGGGCATCCCTCAATTTCGCGCCTGACGCTTTTCACGTGGTATTCGCGGGACGAATCCAGAAACTGAAGGGACCGCAGGTGCTGGTCGCGGCCGCCGCCGACCTCGCGGCACGTCGCCCGGACATCCCGTTGCAGCTCAGCATTCTGGGCTCGGGCAGCGGCGCGGAGGCACTGCGGTTGCAGCCCCTCATTGACGACGTCGGGCTCCAGGACAGGGTGAGACTCTACCCGCCAGTCCAGGCGAACCAGCTGGCCCATTGGTTCCGAGCGGCGGACCTCGTGGCGATGCCCTCCTTCACTGAATCATTCGGGCTGGTGGCGCTCGAGGCGCAGGCGTGCGGCACCCCGGTGCTAGCCGCCAATGTGGGAGGCCTGCCGCAGGCCATCAGCGACGGCCGGACCGGCACCCTGGTCAACGGTCACACCCCTGAGCTGTGGTCAGCTGCACTTGAAACCATGTACGACGACGCCGCGACCCGCGCGTCACTTGGCAGGGGCGCCGCTATTCACGCCCTTGCTTTCGGGTGGCAGCGTACCGCGCTCCTGACAGCGCAAAGCTACCGCACCGCCGTCGAGCGGTTCGAAGAAGCCGCAGCGCGCTGATAGTCCCGGCGGCGTTCGCCCGCAAACGAGTTCACCTAGGATGGTTCTGTGAACTCCACCGAACTTGCTGCCTACCTTGACTCTGTCCAAATCACTGGAGCGGTAGCCACCCCGCGTGAAGACAATCTGCGGCACATGCAGCTATTCCTCGAGGGCAGCGAACACCTCGAGTTTGGTGTCCGCACCACCCGCCCATGGAACTTCGATGAGGTTTTCGACCTGATGAGTGACCGGGTAGGGATCAGCCCGAACCGTAACCACGTGACGGGGCAGGACACCATCGACTCGGCCCGGTGCGTGGCCGCGCTGGACCGGTTTGGGTCCGTTTTCGGAGCCGCTGTGGCGGCCAGGCATCGCATCCTCTTCGCAACCGGGCACCCTGCAGGCCTGCTCCCGGTGCATGCGGCCCTGGCCGCTGCGGCCCGCCGGGCCGGGGCAACGGTGGTCGAGGTACCCGAGGGGCAACAGTTCAGGCAGGGTGACATCCGGCAACTTTTCGGGGTCCTGGTCTGGCATCAGCACGGCGGGCTGGCGCACACTCACTCGCCGGAACCAATGCAGCTTAGCCTCGAACTGCTCGCGGAACTCGGCGAGCCAACCCCTGACCTGGTGGTGGCCGACCACGGCTGGGCTGGGTTCGCCGCCAGCGCAGGAATCCCAGCGGTGGGGTTCGCCGACTGCAACGACCCGGGATTGTTCGTCTCCGAGGCAGAGGGGCAACTCAAGGTAGCGGTTCCCCTTGACGACAACGTGTCCCCAGGGCTCTACGAACCCATGATCGCCTACCTGTTGCGGCGGTCCGGGCTCAGCTGAATCGCGGATGCCGCTGGTAGATTTGACGCTGTGCCCAGACCCGCGGCACCTTATGGGACTCACTCCCGACGCGCCACAAGCCCAGAGGACTGTTGACAATGAAGTCTTTGCCCACCCCAACGAGCGACCTGGAAGTCGCCCGTAACGCAGCCATCCAACCCATAGACGACATTGCTGCCAAAGCTGGCATACCGGCCGCAGCACTCGAACACTACGGTCGGTACAAGGCCAAGATCGATACGGCAAAGCTGCTTCCAAACCCCGGGAAGCCCGCCGGCAAAGTGGTTCTGGTGACCGCAATGAGCCCCACGCCCGCCGGTGAAGGAAAGTCGACCTGCACGGTTGGCCTGGCGGACTCTTTGGCACGAAGCGGACGTAATGTCATGATCGCTTTGCGGGAACCATCCCTCGGGCCGATCCTGGGCATGAAGGGCGGCGCCACCGGGGGCGGCTATTCGCAGGTCCTACCGATGGAGGACATCAACCTGCACTTCACTGGTGACTTCCACGCGGTCACCAGCGCCAACAACGCATTGATGGCGCTGGTGGACAACCATATTTACCAGGGCAACCAGCTGAACATCGACCCGCGACGGATCACCTTCAAGCGGGTCCTGGACATGAATGACAGGGCCCTGCGCGAGGTGGTGATTGGATTGGGTGGGCCAACACAGGGCACCCCCCGACAGGACGGCTTCGACATCACGGTTGCGTCAGAGATTATGGCGGTGTTCTGTCTCGCCTCGGATCTGCAGGACCTCAAGCACCGGCTGGCGAAAATCACGTTCGGTTACACCTTCGACCGTAAACCAGTGACGGTGGGGGATCTGGGCGTGGAGGGCGCGTTGACCCTGCTCCTGCGGGATGCGATTAAACCGAACCTCGTCCAGAGCATTGCCGGTACGCCCGCCCTCGTCCACGGTGGCCCGTTCGCCAACATCGCACACGGCTGCAACTCGGTCATCGCCACGAGCACTGCCCGCCAACTTGCCGACATCGTGGTCACTGAGGCTGGGTTTGGAGCCGATCTGGGTGCCGAGAAGTTCATGGACATCAAGGCGCGGTACGCGGACGTGGCGCCGGCCGCCGTCGTCATCGTCGCCACCATCCGTGCCCTGAAGATGCACGGCGGTGTGGCCAAGACCGATCTGCGGAAGCCTGATCCGGCCGCACTGGAGTCGGGGGTCGCCAACCTGCGCCGCCATGTCCACAACGTGGAGAAGTTCGGTATTACCCCGGTGGTGGCAATCAACCGGTTCGCAACCGACCCCGAAGAAGAGTTGGACTGGCTACTCGAGTGGTGCGCTGCTGAAGGAATCGAAGCCGCTGTGGCTGATGTCTGGGGACAGGGCGGCGGTGGATCCGGCGGGGACGAACTCGCGGCGAAGGTGCTGACCGCTTTGGCAGGGCCGCAGAGCTTCCGTCACCTGTACCCGCTTGAGCTTTCGGTGGAGGAAAAAATCAGGACCATCGTGCAGGAAATCTATGGGGCTGACGGCGTCGACTTCTCAGTGCCGGCGCTGCGGAGGCTGGCAGAGATCGAAGCCAACGGTTGGGGTGGGCTGCCGGTCTGCATGGCGAAGACCCAGTACTCCTTCTCCGATGATCCTGCGATGCTCGGAGCCCCGAAGGGATTCACGGTGCACGTCCGCGATCTGATCACCAAGACCGGTGCCGGATTCATTGTGGCGCTGACCGGCACGGTCATGACGATGCCGGGGCTGCCGAAGGAACCGGCCGCGATGCGCATGGACGTCGACGACGACGGCGGCGCGGTCGGCCTGTTCTAGGTCACGGGCCCTCGCGGCGCCCATCTTGTGGTGTGCCCTGGCGGCGCGCAGCCACCGGACGCCCGTGGGCGCGGTGGGCATGGGGCGGAAAATTACCACCCCACAGGTCCACCGCGCCCACGCAGGCGGTCGAAGGCTGCGGTAGCTAGACCCGCAGGCTAGCGGTCAAGCTCTCCACGGATGAAGGCTTCAACCTTCTCGTGGGCGATATCGTCGGCGTACTGTTCCGGTGGCGACTTCATGAAGTAGCTCGACGCCGAAAGCAGTGGACCACCAATCCCGCGATCGAGGGCGATCTTCGCCGCACGGATGGCGTCGATGATCACACCGGCAGAGTTCGGCGAATCCCATACCTCGAGCTTGTACTCCAGGGAGACGGGCGCGTCGCCAAAGTTGCGTCCTTCGAGACGGACGAACGCCCATTTGCGGTCATCCAGCCAGGCTACGTAGTCGGACGGACCGATGTGGACGTTCCGCTCGCCCAGATCAGCCTGCACATTGGACGTGACAGCCTGTGTCTTGGAAACTTTCTTGGACTCCAACCGGTCGCGTTCCAGCATGTTCTTGAAGTCCATGTTGCCGCCGACATTGAGCTGGTACGTGCGGTCCAGGGTGACGCCCCGGTCCTCGAAGAGCTTTGCCATCACACGGTGGGTGATCGTTGCACCGATCTGGCTCTTGATGTCGTCGCCAACGATGGGAACACCGGCGGCAGTGAACTTGTCAGCCCACTCCTTGGTGCCGGCAATGAAGACGGGCAGCGCGTTGACAAAGGCCACCTTCGCGTCGATGGCGCACTGTGCGTAGAACCGTGCCGCGTCTTCGGACCCGACGGGCAGGTAGCAAACCATGACGTCGACCTTGTTGGCCTTGAGCTCGGCGACGATGTCGACTGGCTCCGCGTCGGATTCCACGATGGTCTCGCGGTAGTACTTGCCCAGACCATCGAGGGTGTGGCCCCGCTGTACCTTGATGCCGGTCGTCGGTACATCGGCGATCTTGATGGTGTTGTTCTCGCTGGCACCGATGGCGTCGGCGAGGTCCAGCCCCACCTTCTTGCCATCGACGTCGAATGCGGCAACGAACTCAACGTCATTGACGTGGTACTTACCGAATTCGACGTGCATCAGGCCTGGTATCGACGCCGTAGCGTCCGCATCCTGGTAATAACGTACGCCCTGCACCAGTGACGCCGCGCAGTTGCCGACACCAACGATTGCCACCCTAATGGGGTTAGTTCCCACTGTTCTCCTCTTGAATCACTTCTTATGCCGACCCGCCGGATTTCTCCCGTAACAGATCGAACAGCTAATCCAGTCTACTTCTTATTCCTAACACCCGATCTTCCCGAAGCATTCCAGCATCCTGATAGATAGGCCAAATTCGCTGTGAATGACGTACTTGATCGGTAGGCTTCAGGCATGGGAACCGGTCAGTCCCGGCGGCGGCCGGTGCGCATCTCGGCGCCGTCGCGTGCCGATGCACTGTTGCGGGAATTCACTGAACTGATCGGTGGCCCGCTGGGCCGGAAGACCAGCCCGGGCACGATTGATCCCGGGACATTCACGGTGGAACGCGTGCTGATCCTGCTGACGACGACGGCGGCGGTGCTTGCCGCTCTGATTAGGAACCCCTGCCGGGTCGAGGGATGGTTGGGCCCGGACCGCTATTACATGGCCTGCCATTCGCAGTGGCCCGACGCCTTTGCGGATCTCGGTGATGGGGCATCCTTCCTGCAGCTGGGTCACTCCGCGCTGACGGGAGCCTTTGCGGGAGTGACCGCTCACCTCGTTCCCGCAGGAAGCACGTTGAGGTATTACGACCTGCATTCGGTGCTGGCGGTTGCAGCGTGGCTGGTCACCGTCTACGCGACCGTGCGAATGACCAACCGGCGGCCGTGGGATGCGGCGATGGTCGCCGTCGCACCAATGATTGTGTTGACCGGGTTCCTCGGCTGGGATCTCTGGGCGGTGATGTTTACCGCGCTGGGAATGTTGGGTTTTGCGCGTGGGAGCTTCGTCCTGGCCGGAATCTTCCTCGGTCTCGGCACGGCCGCTGCAGGCTACCCGTTGCTGATCTTCGCCGCAGTCTCACTGCTGGCGTGGCGCACCCGCCTCTTCAGGGGCGCTGCACTGACGGGAATCGTGCTGGCTGCAACCTGGTTGGCGGCCAATCTTCCCTTTGCTTTGTACGACCCGCGGGGGTGGACAACCCACGTCGCGGAGGCGTTGACCGCGGAGGCCGGACCTTCATCAGTCTGGTTTGCCTACAATTCGATGATCGCCCGTGTGGGTGGCTGGGAAATGAGTGCTGCCACAACCACGGTGCTGGCGGCCGTGGCGTTCACCCTCCTCGGGGTCGGTATCGCTGCGCTTGCGCTGATGGCGCCCCGGCGGCCACGACTGGCCCAGCTGGCGCTGCTCCTGGTGGGAGCGCTGATTCTGACCGGCAAGGAATACTCGCCCCAGTACGCGCTCTGGCTGGTACCACTGGTGGCGCTTGCCTATCCGAAGTGGCGGACCTTTCTGACCTGGCAACTCTTTGAAGCGGCCCACTGGTGGGCTCTGATGATGTACCTCGCGCGGGAGGCCAGCGGCGGCGACCAGCAGAACAACATTGATTTGCCGTACTACCTACTGGCCGTCATCGGACATATGCTGGCAACGGCATATATTATGTACCGCGTGATTGAGGGCATTATCGACCCCCGTCAGGATCCCGTACGGCGCCTCGACATTGACGATCCCCAGGGTGGCCCTTTCGATCACGCACCTGACCATCGGCGATCCGGCCGTCGCCACGTCGCATCAATCGGCACTCGGGTACGCTTGAGCCGACCCGCCCCTGAACCGAAAGATCATCCGTGACCGCAGTTGCCCTTCGCTTTGAGAAACTCAGCACGGAAGGCTTCGAAGCCCTGTCGTCGGCCCACCCGGCAGTGCTGATCCCGCTCGAACAGACCCCCCAGTGGGCGGCATTCGAATCCAGCCGCGGGCGCACTCCCTATGGCATCTGGGCCTACTACGACGGCGTCACCCTGGTCGCCGTCGCCAGCTACCTCTGGAGCAGCAGGCGGTTCAGGAAGTCGCTGGTCGCGGTGAATGGGCCAGTCTGGTTCACCGAGCGCACATCTGACACCGAAGCACGCCTGCTGCAGACCGTCAGGGCGCAGTTCGGGGCGGACCCGGCCGTCAAGCCCCTCTATGTTCGGCTCCAGGTCCAGCATCTGCAGGATCCGGCGACCGGACCAATCGAGCATGGCTGGTACGAGCGGGAGATCGTCGTTGACCTCACCCCCAGCGAAGCCGAAATCTACAAGGCGTTCAAACCAAATGCACGCAACAGCATCCGTCGGGCTGAACGGGCCAGCGTCGAGATCCGCAGCATCGAGCGAGCCGACTGGTCGGCTGTCTTCAGCTCCGAACTGTTCCCCATCTTGGAAGAGACCGCCGCCCGCGATGGCTTCACCAGTTTCGAGTCAGCCTATTACGAGCAACTCCTGGAGCAACTCGGTGATCATCTCCGCCTCATGGTCGCCTACCTCGACGGTCAGGCGATCAGCTGGCTCATCACCACCGAGTACCGTGGCTATTCGGTGTACTACTTCGCGGCGAGTACCCAGGCGGCCCGGAAGTTATTCGCCCCCTATCTCCTCCTGTGGCACGCTTTCAAGGAGCTCAAAGCGGCAGGCAATCGTAGCTGTGGGTTGACTGGCATCGTCAGCGAGAACTACCCACAGCTCAGCAACGTAACCACCTTTAAACGGAACTTCTCCAAGAACATCGTCGAGGTTCCGACCACCTACGATGTGCCCCTGGACCCGCTTCGCTACCGCGCGGTTGCCCTAGCGCTCAAGGCGCGGCGCACGTTGCCGTTAGCCGTACGATCGCTCACCGCATCAGCCAAGACCCGCACCGGGTCCCTGTTGCGACGGCGGCCCAGCGATGACTGACGCAGCAGTAGTCGGGTCGGGCCCCAACGGGCTTGCTGCAGCAGTTGTCCTTGCCCGCGCGGGCCTCAGCGTCACGGTTTACGAGGCAGCGACGACGATTGGCGGCGGAGCCCGCACCGGTGAACTTGAGCCGGGCCACCTGCACGATCTCTGTTCGGCCGTGCATCCAATGGCTCTTGCCTCCCCGTTCTTCTCCCAATTCGAACTGCAGCGGCGAATCGACTTCGCTGTGCCGGATATTTCCTACGCTCACCCACTCGACGGCGGTCGGGCCGGGGTTGCGTTCCGCGACCTTGCGCGTACCACCGACGGGCTGGGGCGCGACGGCCCCGCCTACCGCAGGCTCATGGAGCCCCTCGTACGGAACATCGAAGGCACCCTCGATGTAGCGCTGAATCACCTGCTGCGGGTGCCACGCCACCCCATTGCGGCGGTGCGGTTTGGCCTGGCCGCCCTCGATCAAGGGACACCGCTCTGGAACCGGCGGTTCAGCACTGACGCAGCCGCAGCACTGTTCACCGGAGTCGCGGCCCACCCGGTGGGCACCCTGCCGTCCCTCCCCGCTGCCGGAGCCGGACTGACTCTGGGCGCGCTGGCACATGCCGGCGGCTGGCCAATCCCACTGGGTGGGTCCCAGTCAATCGCCAACGCCATGGCCGATGACATTCGGGCGCACGGCGGGAACATTGTTGCCGACCACGCAGTGCAGTCCCTGTCCGAACTGAGGGGCGTTCCGCTGGTCCTGCTGGATGTTGCCCCGCCCGGGCTGCTCGAGCTAGCGGACGGCAGGCTTCCCCGCAGCTACGAACGAGCCCTCGAACGATTCCGGTTCGGTGATGGCGCCTGCAAGGTGGAATACATCCTGTCCGGTCCAGTGCCGTGGAGCAACGAGGATGTTGCACACGCCGGAACCGTTCATCTGGGCGGTACCCGCGACGAAATTGTCGCCTCCGAAGCCCAGGTGGCCGCCGGTAAACACGCCGATAACCCGTACGTTCTGCTCTCCCAGCCGTCGCTGTTTGACCCGTCCCGTGCCCCCAAGGGCCGACATGTCCTGTGGACCTACTGCCACGTCCCCAGTGGTTCCACCCATGACATGGCCGATGCCATTACCGCGCAGATCGAACGCTTCGCACCGGGCTTCCGCGACGTCGTCGTCAGTTCGTTCACGACGACGGCGGCCGAGCTGGCTACGTCAAACGCCAACTATGTGGGGGGCGACTTCGGGGGAGGAGCAGTGACCCTTTCGCAGATGCTGGCGCGGCCGGTGTTGTCTCCCGCTCCCTGGCGGACGCCGCTGGATGGTGTGTTCCTGTGTTCGGCGTCGACACCGCCCGGGCCGGGAGTCCACGGAATGGGCGGCTACCATGCGGCACGGCTGGCCCTGAAGCAGGTGTTCGGGCTGGCGGTTCCGCCGCTCGGCGTGGGTCTCCAAGCGGATCGGCGAACTTTACCGTGAGGATTCTCGGAGCGGCACGTCCTACTCCTGTAGGTACTTTGTGAGAGCTGACCTATCGAGCTATCACCTACCAAGAGAGAAGGATGTCCATGAGCTTCATTGATAAGGCGAAAAACAAGGCCGAAGAACTTACCGGCAAGGCAAAGGAAGCCGTCGGTGATGCCACTGACAACCAGGACCTGTCGCGTGACGGCCAGGTCGATCAGGGGTCGGCCCACACCAAGCAGGCCGGTGAAAACATCAAGGACGTCTTTAAGGGTGACAAGTAGCCTCTTTGGCGCCTAGAACCGTCGGTGGGGTCAATCAGGACATAGGGGGTCAAGATTTCCACCCCCAATCTCCAGATTGACCACCGATTCACCTGACCGGAGTTTTTGGCACTCCTGTCCGAGGCCTAGTAAGCTAGATCACGATTCTCATAATTTCATAGCCCTTGATCTGCAGCGGGAGAGTACTTCCGTAGACACACACTCCGGCAGGCGCCGTAGGAGCAAATCCTCCCCAGGAATCTCTCAGGCCCAGTACCGCTGCGGCTAGGCAACTCTGGAAAGCAGGCGGACGGATCCACGTCCACCTCACCGACGGTGCAAGCAGGCGTGTAGTTCTGCGGAATCTCTCAGGTCCCATACAGAGCGGGGAGGAACTCACCATAATCCGGGCAGACGCCGACGCCCGGACCTCATCAAGGGAGTTCCCATGACCGCTCAGCCCCTCACCGAATCAACCTTCGCCGATCGCCATATCGGCCCACGCTCCACCGACGCCGCCCAGATGCTCAGCCTGCTCGGCTACCCCAGTCTCGACAAACTGGTGGAGGTTGCGGTCCCCGCCAATATCCGCTCGGCCGAGCCGCTGAACCTCCCAGCCGCGCTGAGTGAGTCCCAGGTTCTGGCGCAGCTGCGCGACATCGCCGGTCAGAACACGACTGCCGTCCAGATGATCGGCCAGGGCTACTTCGACACCGTGACGCCACCGGTCATCCGCCGGAACGTCCTCGAGGCCCCCGCCTGGTACACCGCGTACACCCCGTACCAGCCGGAGATTTCCCAGGGCCGGTTGGAAGCCCTGCTGAACTTCCAGACCATGGTGCAGGACCTCACCGCCCTGCCCATCGCCAACGCTTCACTCCTCGACGAAGCCTCAGCCGTCGCTGAAGCTGCGCTCCTGATGCGCCGGTCCGGCAAAAACAAGGGCAAGACGGTGCTCGACGCCGACTGCCTGCCGCAGACGATCGCCGTCGTCCGCGGCCGCGCCGAAGCACTCGGCTTCGAGGTGGAGGTGGCGGATCTCAGCCAGGGACTGCCCGACGGTGATATCAACGGCGTCATCCTGCAGCAGCCCGGCGCCTCGGGTGCCCTCCGTGACCACCGGTCAGTGATCGCCGCAGCGCACGACGGCGGCGCCCTCGTCACCGTGGCGGCCGACCTGCTGGCGCTGACCCTGATCACACCTCCGGGCGAGCAGGACGCCGACATCGCCGTCGGGTCGGCCCAGCGATTCGGTGTACCCCTCTTCTTCGGCGGCCCCCACGCCGCGTACATGGCGGTCCGTAAGGGCCTTGAGCGGATGCTTCCCGGGCGGCTGGTCGGGGTGTCGAAGGACGCCGACGGCGCACCCGCCTACCGCCTCGCGCTGCAGACCCGTGAGCAGCACATCAGGCGGGAGAAGGCGACGTCGAACATCTGTACCGCTCAGGCGCTGCTGGCTATCGTCGCCAGCATGTACGCGGTCTATCACGGCCCCGATGGACTGAAGGCGATTGCCGCGCGCGTGCACTCACACGCCGCCCGGTTGGCTGCGACGCTCGCCGATACCGTCACAGTTGTCCACGCCGACTTCTTCGACACCATCCTGATCAACGTCCCTGGCAGGGCCAAGGAGTTCCAGGTCAAAGCCGAGGCTGCGGGCATCAACCTTCGCCTGGTAGACGAGGATCACCTCGGCGTCTCCTGCGACGAGACCACCACCGACGAGCACCTCGCAACCCTTGCGGGCGTGTTCGGCGTCGAACAACTTGCCGAGATCCACGGGCACGCCGGGGTCCCAGCCGACCTGGTCCGCACCTCGACCTATCTGACGCACCCGGTCTTCTCCAGCCACCGCTCGGAAACCCAGCTACTGCGGTACCTGCGCCGCCTCTCCGACAAGGACCTGGCGCTGGACCGCACCATGATTCCACTGGGTTCATGCACCATGAAGCTCAACGCCACAGTGGAGATGGAGCCGATCTCCTGGCCTGAATTCGCCACCATCCACCCGTTCGCCCCCGCGCACCAGACCGAAGGCTGGCGGTGGCTGATCGAGGATCTTGAGGACAAGCTCGCCGAAATCACCGGCTACGCCAAGGTGTCCATCCAACCCAACGCCGGCTCGCAGGGCGAACTGGCGGGGCTGCTTGCCATCCGTGGCTACCACCTCTCGCGCGGGGACCAGGATCGCAACGTTTGCCTGATCCCTTCCTCCGCCCACGGCACCAACGCGGCCTCGGCAGTGCTGTCCGGGATGAAGGTTGTGGTGGTCAAGACAGCCAACAACGGCAATATCGACCACGACGACCTCAAGGCGAAGATCGCCCAGCACGCCGAGCAGCTCTCGGCCATCATGATCACCTACCCCTCCACGCACGGTGTGTTTGAGGAAGACGTCAGGTGGGTCTGCTCGCAGGTGCACGACGCCGGCGGCCAGGTCTACATCGACGGCGCCAACCTCAACGCCCTGGTGGGCCTCGCGAAGCCCGGTGAGTTCGGCGGCGACGTGTCGCACCTGAACCTGCACAAGACCTTCTGCATCCCCCACGGTGGCGGCGGACCGGGCGTGGGCCCGGTGGCTGTTGCCGAGCACCTGGCACCGTTCCTGCCCGGCGACGCCGCAGCACCCGAGAGCGGGGATGCGGGGGTTCCGATCTCCGCCTCACGGTACGGTTCCGCCGGGGTGCTGCCGATTTCCTGGGCCTATGTGGCTCTGATGGGAGCCGAGGGCCTCACCTCAGCGACCGGGCATGCGCTGCTGGCCGCCAACTATGTTGCGGCTCGCCTGACTGAACACTTCCCCGTGCTTTACTCGGGCGAGAAGGGTCTGGTCGCGCACGAATGCATCCTGGACCTGCGGCCCCTGACCGCTGCCACCGGAGTGACCGCCGAAGACGTCGCCAAGCGGCTCATCGACTACGGATTCCACGCTCCGACCCTGAGCTTCCCCGTGGCCGGAACCCTGATGGTCGAGCCCACGGAGTCCGAGGACATTGGCGAACTGGACCGGTTCATCGACGCCATGATCGCGATCAAGGGTGAGATCGACCAGGTGCAGGCGGGCAAGTACTCGCTGGAGCAGAGCCCGCTCCGGCAGGCACCGCATACGGCATTCGCCCTGATCAGCGACACCTGGGACCAGGCGTACCCCCGGGAGTTGGCCGCGTACCCGGTCCGCGCGCTGAAGCACAACAAGTACTTCCCGCCGGTCCGACGCATTGACGGCGCGCACGGCGACCGCAATCTGGTGTGCTCCTGCCCGCCCATCGAGGACTTCGAAGACTGAAGCTAGTCCCCGCGCAGCCGCCGGCTGTCCGGGTTGACCCACACGCTCGATTGGAAGGATCACCATGACCAAGCAGACAGCCCTGTACGCCGAACATGAATTGCTCGGAGCCAGTTTCACCGACTTCGGTGGCTGGCAGATGCCCCTGAAGTACCGCAGCGAGCTCGAGGAACACCACACGGTCCGGCGCGCCGCAGGACTTTTCGACCTCTCCCACATGGGCGAAATCTGGGTCTCGGGAGCACAGGCCGCCGAGTTCCTGAACTATGCGCTGGTGGGCAACTTCGCCGCCATCGCCGTCGGCAAAGCCAAGTACTCGCTGATCTGCACCGAGGATGGTGGCGTGATCGATGACCTGATCGTCTACCGTCGGGCAGACGACCGGTACCTCGTGGTTCCCAACGCCAGCAACGCCGACACGGTCGCTGCCGCCCTGCAGGAACGGGCCGCCACCTTCGATGTGACAGTGGAGGACGTTTCCGAGAGCACGGCACTGATTGCCGTTCAGGGTCCCGCAGCCGAAGCAATCCTGCTGGAGATCGCCGCTACTGGGTCACGTCAACTGATCACTGACCTGTTGTATTACGCGGCCGTCGAGGTGGAGCTGGCGGGTCTGCAGGTCCTCCTGGCCCGCACCGGATACACCGGCGAAGACGGCTTCGAACTATTCATCGGCAACCCCGAGGCAGTACAGCTGTGGAAAGCGGTCGCCGCGGCCGGAGCCCAGCATCAGCTGGCACCCTGCGGTCTCGCCTCACGGGATTCGCTACGCCTGGAAGCGGGCATGCCGCTCTACGGCAACGAGCTCGGCCTGGACACCAACCCGTTCGAAGCAGGACTCGGCGGAGTGGTCAGCCTCAAAAAGACCGAGGACTTCGTCGGGAGGTCGGTGCTGGAGCCTCTTAAAGAAGCCACGCTGGAACGGAAACTGGTCGGTCTGCAGGGCGCCGGACGCCGGTCGGCCCGCGCCGGGTACGACGTCGTCGTCGACGGCTCGGTCGTGGGGACCGTGACGTCGGGCCTGCCCAGCCCCACCCTTGGCTACCCTGTGGCGATGGCTTATGTGAAGACCGAACTGGCCGAGCCGGGCACCGAGGTACAGGTTGATCTCCGAGGGAAGCCAGAACCGTTCACGGTGGTTGCCACGCCGTTCTACCGCCGCCAAAAATAGCCAGACTTTACATACCCTGAAAGGTATATACCCACGTGAGCATCATTAAATCAGGTCTCCGCTACTCAGCCGAGCACGAATGGATCCACACCCCAGCAGACGGCGCGGCCACCGTCGGCGTGTCAGCCATCGCCGCCGACGCGCTCGGCGACGTTGTCTATGTCAGCCTCCCCGAGGTGGGCGACACGGTGACCGCTGGCGAAAGTTGCGGCGAAGTTGAGTCGACCAAATCCGTCTCCGACCTTTACGCTCCCGTGACGGGAGAGGTCACCGAGATCAACCAGGACGCCGTCGACAACCCGGGCATTCTGAACGAGGATCCCTACGGAGCTGGCTGGTTGTTCAAGGTCACCGTCGCCAGCGAGGGCCCCCTGCTGTCCGCCGAGGAATACGCCACGAAGAACGGGATAGACGCATGAGCACCCTGACCGAGCTGGACACCATTGGCCACCTGAACGCGAATCTCGCCGATCTGGATCCGGAGGTGGCGCGCAGCATCGACGCTGAGCTCACCCGGCAGCGCAACGGACTGGAGATGATCGCCTCCGAAAACCACACCTCGGTCGCGGTGATGCAGGCGCAGGGCTCGGTGCTGACCAACAAGTACGCCGAGGGCTACCCGGGCCGTCGCTATTACGGTGGCTGCGAGCACGTCGACGTGCTCGAGCAGCTTGCCATCGACCGGGCAAAGGCCCTCTTCGGCGCGGCATTCGCCAACGTCCAGCCCCACTCCGGAGCACAGGCGAATGCCGCCGTCATGCACGCCCTGATCAAGCCCGGCGACACCATCATGGGCCTGAACCTGGCCCACGGCGGCCACCTGACCCACGGCATGCGGATCAATTTCTCCGGCCGGCTCTACAACGTGGTCCCGTACCAGGTGCGGGCCGATGACTACCGGGTGGACATGGACGACGTCGAACGCCTGGCCCGCGAGCACAAGCCGCAGCTCATTGTGGCCGGCTGGTCCGCCTACGCACGGCAGCTCGACTTTGAACGGTTCAGGAGCATCGCCGACGAGGTGGGCGCCTACCTCATGGTCGACATGGCGCATTTCGCCGGTCTGGTCGCGGCGGGACTCCACCCCAGCCCCGTGCAGCACGCCCACGTCACCACCTCGACCACGCACAAGACCCTCGCTGGCCCGCGCGGTGGAATCATCCTCAGCAACGATGCTGATATTGCGAAGAAGATCAACTCAGCGGTCTTCCCGGGACAGCAGGGCGGACCCCTCGAGCATGTCATCGCGGGTAAGGCCGTCGCCTTCAAGATCGCGGCATCAGCCGAGTTCAAGGAACGCCAGCAGCGCATCCTGGACGGCGCCCGGATCCTTGCCGACCGGCTCACTCAGCCGGACGTCGCCGCGCACGGCATCTCAGTGGTCAGCGGAGGTACCGACGTACACCTGGTGCTCGTGGACCTGCGTGACTGCGAGCTCGACGGCCAGCAGGCCGAAGACCGGTTGGCGCAGATCGACATCACCGTGAACCGCAATGCGGTGCCCTTCGATCCCCGCCCACCCATGGTCACGTCGGGGCTGCGCATCGGCACGCCAGCACTCGCGAGCCGCGGATTTGAGGCCGCAGCGTTCACCGAGGTGGCCAACATCATTGCTGAGGCCCTCATCGCTCCCGCCGATGCCGACCTCACGTCACTCACCCAGCGGGTTCAGGCGCTGGCCGCCCAACACCCGCTGTATGCCGACGTCGTGCCTTTCGGTGCGGGCACTCAGAATCACAGCTAAGGAACCCCATGCCTATTAGCGCCTTTGACTTGTTCAAAATTGGAATCGGCCCCTCCAGCTCCCACACCGGGGGGCCGATGACGGCTGCATTCCTTTACACGGAGCTGGTGGAGCAGCGGGGTATGGTGGATGCGGTGCAGCGGGTCGAGGTGGAACTGTTCGGGTCGCTGGGGGTAACCGGTCACGGGCACGGCACCGTCAAGGCGGTAATCCTGGGCCTGGAGGGTGAGCAGCCGCAACTGGTTGACCCCATCACGGCCGGTCCACGCGTGGATGAGGTGGGTGAGACCCGCCGGCTGCGGTTCGCTGGGCGGCGTGAGATTGACTTCGATCCGGAAGTCGACCTGATCATGCATCGCCGGAAGCGGCTGGACTTCCACACCAATGGCATGCGGTTCCACGCCTACGGAGCCGATGGGTCGGAACTGCTGGTCCGGGACTACTTCTCGGTGGGCGGCGGGTTTGTGCTGGACGAGGACCAGATCGGCGCGGACCCCGCCGCCGAGGCGACCGCCCCGGTGCAGCACCCCTTTGATACCGGCGAACAGCTCCTTGAGGTCTGCGCCGCGACCGGCAAATCGTTCTCCGAGATCGTGATGGCCAACGAGTTGTCCTGGCGCACCGAAGCCGAGGTGCGTGCCGGCCTGCTCGAAATCTGGGACGTCATGCAGGACACCATCCGCCGCGGATCCACCACCGACGGAATCCTGCCCGGCGGGTTGAACGTCCGACGTCGGGCAGCCACCCAGCTCAGGCTGCAGCAAAAAGCCGAGGATCCCAACGACAAGTTGAGCACCATGGAGTGGGTCACGCTCTTTGCACTCGCCGTCAATGAGGAAAACGCGGCTGGTGGCCGTGTGGTCACGGCACCGACCAACGGTGCCGCGGGGATCATCCCTGCGGTCCTGAAATATTATGTGGACTTCGTTCCGGGAGCCAACGACGACGGCGTCGTCCGGTTCCTGCTCGCGGCGACAGCCGTTGGTGCCCTGTTCAAGCGGAACGCCTCCATTTCCGGTGCCGAGGTCGGCTGTCAGGGCGAAGTGGGGTCGGCTTGCGCGATGGCTGCCGGCGCACTGGCTGAGGCGCTCGGCGGGACCCCTGAGCAGGTGGAGAACGCTGCCGAGATTGGCATCGAACACAACCTGGGCCTGACCTGCGACCCGGTGGGCGGTCTGGTGCAGATCCCGTGCATTGAACGCAATGCGGTCGGCGCCATGAAGGCCATCACTGCGGCCCGGATGGCGGTCCGGGGCGATGGCAAGCACCACGTTTCGCTCGACGTCGCGATCAAGACGATGCGGGACACCGGCGCCGACATGATGGACAAGTACAAGGAAACAGCCCGCGGGGGCCTGGCGCTGAACGTGGTGGAGTGCTGAACCATGGTTGACCACCCTGGGGGTCTTCCGCTCCGGGTGGAAATCATCCCGGGTAGCGGGGTCGTCGAGGCGCTCAAGGAACACCTGCCGCCGCCCGCGGTGGTGACGATCACCTGCCTCCCGCACCACGGAGCCGAGGAAACTGTAGATCTTGCCGTGCGCCTGGCCGGCCTCGGGTATCAGGCCGTCCCGCACCTGGCGGCCCGATCCATCGCGTCGCGCGGGCAGCTCACTGGCTTCCTGAGCCGGCTGCAGGCGGCCGGCGTTTCTGACATCTTCGTGATAGCGGGCGACGGCGGCTCGGCCGCGGGCCCCTATGCCTGGAGCGGGGCCCTGATGGAGGACATCGCCTCGATCGGCGGCGGGTCCTTCGTCCTGGGAGCTGCCGCCTACCCGGAGGGCAGGCCGGGAGCATCGGCCGGGGAGCTCACCGATTTGCTGCTGGCCAAACAGGAGCTATGTTCCTGGGCGGTCACTCAGCTTTGCTTCTCCGGACCAGTACTCGCAGCCTATGTGGCCGAGCTGCGCACCGCTGGAATTACCCTGCCTCTCTGGGCTGGGGTGCCGGGCGCCGTTGGCCGTGCCAGGCTGATCTCACTCGCCGCACGCATCGGTGTAGGTCCATCGCTGAAGTTTGCCAGGCGGTCCCTGACCGGCACCGGGGGTGGGTCGCTCGTGCGCAGCGTGCTGGCGCCGTCGTCGTACGACCCCTCGCCGCTGGTCCGGTCAGTCCTCGACTCGGGTGGTTTCGCGGGCCTCCACGTTTACAGCTTCAACAACCTTGCGCCGATCAGTCGGATCTTCACCGTCGGCTGACCACTGCCTATCCCACCGGGAGGCGGTCCGCCAGCGACCTGACCCACGGCTGATCACCGGTGACCCGATCCAGAAAAGGCCCTCGGCGTCAGGTTGGCCGATTGCAACCGGCCAACCTGACCCGCGCGGCCGTTCCTGACCGGAAAACGGCAGAGCCACGCAGAAACCTTGCGCGTGTAAGGTTTCTATGGAACCCTGTTCCTCATCGGATGAACGAAGGAGTTCCCATGCCAATGCCCATGCAGCCCAGCACCGCAACCAGCTTGACCCCAGTCCCAAAGTCAGACGTAGGGCGGCACTCGCGGCGGGAGTAACCGCAGCGGTCCTGTCCCTCGTTGTTCCCTCGGCCGCTGTCGCCGGCCCTGCAGGTGGACCCGATGTGGGCAAAAAAGCCGACCCGTTGAATCAGTACGCCGCCGACACCTGGCTGTCACTCGCAGCGATGACCGATGATGCGACCGGACTGCCCGCCGACAATATCGAGGGCGATCTCACCACGCCAAGCGAGTACACGAGCCCCACGAACATTGGTGGCTATCTGTGGTCGACCATTGCGGCCCGGGATCTCAAGATCATTGATCGGAAGGAGGCGAGTGCCCGGCTGGCAACCACCCTCGACACCCTTGAAACCCTCGAAGTGCACGAGCCTAGCGGGATGTACTACAACTGGTACTCACCCACCGACGGCAGCAAGCTGACGACCTGGCCGGATAGCGGCGACGTCGTTCACCCATTCCTGAGCACCGTTGATAACGGCTGGCTCGCCGCAGCACTCAGGGTGGTGGCCGAGGCCGAACCACGCCTCGCCAGGCAGGCCGATGCACTTTATGACAGCATGGATTTCGGCTTTTATCACGACCTCAATGCCCGGGAGGGCGTCAGCCTCAACCGCGGTGGGTTTTGGGATGCGCCGCCCGGGGACGGGTGTGCGGTTCCCGACAACTACGGTGACGAGGGTCCCGACGTCTATTACACGTGCCACTGGTACGACACATCGGTGAGTGAGGCGCGCATAGCCACCTATCTCGGTATTGCCAACGGCCAGATTCCGCCGTCCGCCTACTATGGGACCTATCGCACCATGCCGGATCGGGGCTGCGACTTCGGTTGGCAGGAGCAGAAGCCGACCGGTGAGACCCGTGAATACCTTGGCGTGAGTGTCTTTGAGGGGGTATATTCCTACCGCGGCATGCAACTTGTCCCGGCGTGGGGCGGAAGTATGTTCGAAGCCCTGATGCCCGACCTCTTCGTCCCCGAGGCGGACTGGGGCGAGCGTTCCTGGGCGCCGAACCATGCAGCGACAGTGCGGGCTCACATTGAGCATGGCCTGGAGGAGGCCGGCTATGGGTACTGGGGTTTCTCGCCCGCCAGTGATCCGTTCGCCTCCTACCGCGAGTACGGGGTCGAGGAGATCGGAATCAGCAGCACCGGCTACGCGAGCGACGTCGAGAGCACCGACGTCGACAAGGGGTACGAGGGCTGCCGGGAAGCCGCGAACCCGGAGCCAGAATTTGGCGACGGGGTCGTGACGCCGCACGCGGCATTCCTCGCCCTACCGTACGATCGCACGGCGGTACTGGAAAACCTCGATGGCATCAAGAACAATCTCGGCGCCTACGGGCCCGGCGGATTCTATGACTCGGTCGCGGTGGGCAGTGGCACCGCAGCCGAGCGCTATCTCAGCCTGGACCAGTCAATGATCATGGGTGCGATCCTCAATGAGCAGAAAAAGGACAGGCTGAAGGACTACTTTGTAGACCGTGGCTTCGAGAAGGCTGTCCGGCCGCTGGTCGAGGCTCAAATCTTTGGCACCAACCTCGGCGAAAACTAGCGCTCTTCTGATTCCGGCACCCCAGCGGGTGCCGGAATCAGAAAGTATCCCCTGACAAACTCGTCGAAGACCGCGGTCATGTCGACGGTGTCATCGAGCAGCCACTGTTGCTGCAGGCCATCCATCACCGCAGCGATTAACCGCGACGCATGGTGGACGTCGAGGTCACTACGCACCAGGCCATCGCGCTGTGCGTCGGCGAGGATCTTCGCCGTCTGCTGTGCCCGATCGGCGTACCGGGCAGCAAAATACTCGTGAGCCGGATGGTCTGCGTTGGTGGCTTCGGCCGCAATCACCGTGTACAACGAGGTGAGCCCCGGGGTGGTCTGGTTGTAGGAGACCACCCGGCGCATCTGTTGTAGCAGGGTGTCTTCGGCAACATCGCCGGCAGCATCCTTGACGCGCTCGTCACGTTGGCGCAGCACTTCAGTGAAGAGTTCTTCCTTCGTCGCAAAGTGGTGCATCAACCCGGCCGGTGTGAGTGCAACCCGCTTGGCGATCTCCCGCAGGGACCCGCTGTGGAATCCGCTGCGCCCGAAGACCACAAGCGCAGCGTCCAGAATTTCCTGGCGCTTTGCCTGGCCTTTGGCATAACTGCCGCGTTTTCGGTCGGGGGGCATAGTCATAGACAAAAACCTATCGCATGACCGGAAATAAAAACCTTCCGCATGTAAGGTTTTTGTGGTAGCTTGACAACGAACTCCGACGGCGAAAGCCGTGTCCTGCGGAGTGTTCACCACACCTACTGGAGGCAAGACTATGAATCAATGGCGATCATGGAGCGCGGTGGCCGTCATCGGCGCACTCGCACTGACAGGCTGCGGACGCGAAGAGGGAAGTGCGTCCGGACCCGAGGGCGGTGGCCCCATCGACGACGCTCCCGCAACCGGAGAGGTCACCATCTGGGCGATGGGCAATGAGGGTGAGATTCTCGACCAGTTGGCCGCCGACTTCGAGTCTGAGAACCCTGACGTAACCATCAACGTCACTCCGGTCCCTTGGGAGAGCGCGCATGACCGCATCGCCACTTCCATCGCGGGCGGAGAGACCCCTGACATTTCAATGCTGGGCACCACCTGGGTGGGTGAGTTTGCGGCAACCGGGGCTCTGGAACCGACGCCCGAGGGTCTCGTCGATGAGGGCGACTTCTTCGAAGGATCCTGGGGCACGGCAGTGGTCGACGACGTGGCCTACGGGGTCCCGTGGTACGTGGACACGCGTGCCCTCTACTACCGGACCGACATGGCTGAGGCGGCCGGCGTTGAACCGCCAACCACCTGGGACGAGTTCAAGACCTTCACGGAAGGCCTCCAGGCGGAGGGCGCCGAGGCAGGCATCTCCCTGCCACCGGGCGGCTTTGATTCCTGGCAGTACCTGGCACCGTTCGTGTGGCAGGAGGGTGGGGACATCATGAACGAGGACGGCTCCGAGTTCACCTTCGAGACCCCTGAGTGGAAGGCAGCATTCGAGTACTACTCGAGCTTCTTCTCCGAGGGAATCTCAGATCCGGTGCGGCTGGAGACAGGTGAGATTGAACAGAAGTTTATTTCCGGTGAGGTGGGCTCCTTCTTCAGCGGCCCCTTCCACGTTGGTCTCCTTGAAGAGCAGGGCGGCGAAGGATTCGCCGACCAGTTCGACGTAGCGATGGTCCCAGGCACTGATGCGCGGACCAGTTTCACCGGCGGCGGCAACCTTGCTGTGTTCAATGACAGCGAGAACCGCGACGCCAGCTGGAAATTCGTGAGGTGGCTCAGTGAACCCGAAACGCAGATCGCCTGGTACGACATTTCGACCACGCTGCCCAGCGTCCAGGCTGCCTACGACGATCCCACTTTCGCCGAGGACCCCAACCTGAGCGTCTTTGCCGATCAGCTCGAGGACTCCAAGGCACCGCCCGCCATTCCGACCTGGGCTCAGGTGTCGGCGGTCATCGATCAGGAGCTTGAAAAGGTCACCCGCGGCGACACCACAGTCGATGAGGCGCTGGCCGCTATTCAGGGACAGGCCGAAAGCATAGGGACAGGTCTGTAACAGTGGCACTCGCCCAAACGGGAAAACCAGCTCCGGCGCGGTCGCGCAAACCGCGCTCGCGTCGGAGCCGGCAGACTGTCGTCGCCTGGAGTTTCGCTGCGCCGTTCCTGATTCTTTTTGTGATCTTCATGGCGGGGCCCATCGTGGCATCCCTCGCCATGAGCTTCACTGATCTGACCACCCGGGACCTGCGAAGCCCGTTCGGGGTGAATTTCGTGGGATTCGAGAACTACATCGCCCTGTTCAACGACACCCGGTTCGTCCGCTCCCTGGTCAACACCGCAGCGTTTGTGTTGGTTGGTGTGCCACTCACCATGACCGTGGCCCTCCTGGTGGCGCTGGCGCTCAACAACGGGATCACCCGGTTCCGCACGCTTTTCAGGGTGGGCTTCTACGCCCCGGTAGTGACCAGCATTGTTGCGGTCGCGATCGTCTGGCGGTTCATCCTGCAGCCGGACGGACTCCTGAACGGCTTACTGGGGGTATTCGGCATCGCTGGTCCTAACTGGCTCGAAAATGAGTTGACGGCCCTGCCGTCCCTTATTTTCATGGCGGTCTGGCGCAATATCGGAACCCTGATGGTGATCTTTCTGGCCGGGTTGCAGGGAGTTCCACGGGAGCACCACGAAGCGGCCATGATGGACGGGGCAACCGCCGTGCAGCGGTTTTGGAATGTCACCCTTCCCGCTATGCGGCCGCCGATCCTGTTCGCGGCAGTGATCACCGGCATCGGGTTCCTGCAGTTTTTCGAGGAACCGTATGTGATGACTGGTGGCGGCCCGCTCGATGCGACCCTTTCGACCGCCATGTACACGTATGACCAGTTTGGGTTCGGTAACTATTCCTACGCCTCAGCGGCGAGCTACGTCCTGTTCCTCGCCATTGTGATCCTGTCCCTCATCCAGTTCCGAATCCTTGGAAAGAAGGACTGACATGGCTACCTCCGTTGCACCACCGGTCGTTGCGGTTCCCGCCAGCCGTAAGCGCTCACACCTTCAGCAGCGCCCCAGGCTGTGGCTGTACGTTGTGCTGGCAGTCGGCATGATTGCGATGATCCTGCCATTCGTGTGGATGATCCTTGGATCCTTCAAGACGACGGCCGAGATTCGGCAGTACCCGCTGAACTTCTGGCCCATGGAGCCAACTCTCGACAACTACACCGAGTTGTTTGTCCGGCTGGACTTCGCCACCTTCTTCACCAACAGCCTGGTGGTGGCGGTTTTCGTCACCGCCGGCAACATCATCTTCTCGTCAATGGTGGGATATGCCCTGGCGAAGCTGGACTTCGCAGGGAAAAAGATCCTGTTCATGTTGGTCCTTGGCACGCTGATGGTGCCTGGAGTGGTGACCTTCGTCCCACTGTTTGTGCTGACCGCCAACCTTGGTTTGGTGAATTCCTATCCGGGGCTGATTCTGCCCTTCCTGATCGCACCGCTGGGCGTCTTTCTCATGCGGCAATTCATGTTGGGCCTCCCGGATGACCTCATTGAGGCGGCTCGCATTGATGGCGCCAGTGAATGGCGAATCTTCCTCCGGGTGATCATGCCGTTGTGTGGGCCCGCCGTCGCCACCCTGACCATCCTCACGTTCCTTGCGTCCTGGAATAACTTTCTCTGGCCCCTCGTGGTGGCCACCAGCGAGGACCGCTACACGCTGCCCGTCGCCCTGGCGTTGTACTCGGTTGGTCAGAATGCAGCGGAGTACGGCCTCATGATGGCTGGCGCCGTCGTCGTGGTCCTGCCAATCCTCCTCATTTTCGTCCTGCTGCAGAAGTACTTTGTGCAGGGCATCGCGCTGACAGGCATCAAATAGCTGGCTTCCGCCGGCAGAAAGTAGTCGACTATGAACTTCCCAAACGGATTTCTGTGGGGTGCGTCTACGGCGGCGCACCAGATTGAGGGCGGCAACGTCAATTCTGATTGGTGGCAGCGGGAGCACGGTCATTTCCCCGGCGCTCCAGTCGAGGCCCCGAGCGGTGACGCTGCTGACAGCTACCATCGGTATCGCGAGGACATGACATTGCTGGCCGACGCCGGCCTGACGTCCTACCGCTTCAGCATCGAATGGGCGCGGATCGAACCGGAAGAGGGTTTTGTCTCCCGCGCCGCCGTGGATCACTACCGTCGGATGGTGGCGACCGCCGTCGAACTCGGTCTCACCCCAATGGTGACCCTGCACCATTTCACGAATCCCATCTGGTTCGCCCGGGCCGGTGGGTGGAAGGACGCTGGGTCGGTGGAGCGGTTTGCCCGCTACGTTCAGCACGCTCTGCCTGTGCTCGAGGGGGTCGACCTGGTCTGCACCATCAACGAGCCGAACATGGTCGCTGTTCTTGCTGACCCAGAGCAGGGTTTCCCCTCGATCGGACTTCCCGCAGGCAACCCCGAGGTCACTACGAACCTCATCGCCGCGCATCGCCGTGCCGTCGATATATTGCAGGCCGCGGGCAAGCAAGCCGGTTGGTCGGTCGCAACCCAGGCCTACCAGGCTGAACCGGGGGCCGAGGATGTCACGGAAGAATACGGCCGAACACGGGAGCACGTCTTCTTGGAGGCCTGCGTCGGTGACGACTGGGTGGGGGTCCAGGCCTACACCCGAACCAAGGTGGGCGTTGACGGTCCGCTGCCGATTGACGACGACGCCGAGCGAACGCTCACCGGTTGGGAATACTACCCCGCAGCCATCGAGGACGGCATCCGAAATTCCTGGCAGCGCAATAGCGTGCCGATCTACATCACGGAAAACGGGATTGCTACCGGCGATGACACTCGTCGAATCGACTACACGCGCGGCGCCCTGGAAGCCGTTGCCCGGTGCATCGACGACGGAATCGAGGTCCGCGGTTACCTGCACTGGAGCGCATTGGACAACTACGAGTGGGGCAGCTTCAAGCCAACCTTCGGCCTGATCGGCTGGGACGCCAAGACGTTCGAGCGGCACCCCAAGCCAAGCCTCGGCTGGCTCGGGAGGGTGGCCGCGGCGAACTCGCTGCTGGAGCCGGCTGACGCTGCCCCGTAGCCAATTCCGCACAGAGCTGCCCAGTAGCCAATTCCGCACGGAAACGGCCCCAAGGGTCAGGATCGCCGGTTGCAACCGGCAATCCTGACCCCAAGCGCCGTTTCTCGCTGCTGGGCAGCCCGCATCGGCGACAAACACCCCAGGTGGCAGGCGGGGGCCGGTTTGCCTCCGGGTGACAAACTTAAAGTGTGGCTCATCTAGACGTTTCCAACATTGACTACTTCCTCTCCGACGGGCGGCAGTTGCTCAACGCCGTCAGCTTCAAGGTCGGCGACGGGCACAAGACGGCCCTGATCGGCCCCAATGGCACGGGCAAAACCACACTGCTGCGCATCATCGCCGGCGATGTCACCGCCGATGAAGGCGCCGTCACCCGCTCCGGCAACATGGGAATCATGCGCCAGTTCGTCGGCCAGGTCAGGGATGAGACGACGGTCCGGGACCTGTTGGTCTCCGCCGCGCCGCCAGCCCTCGCCAAGGCCGCGAAAGCGGTCGACGACGCCGAGCTCGCCATGATGGAGAACGACGACGAACCCACCCAAATGCGCTACGCCCACGCGATTACCGAGTGGGGTGACGCCGGTGGCTACGAACTGGAAACCACGTGGGACGAAGTCACCATGGCTGCACTCGGGGTGCCTTACGCCCGGGCACAGTACCGGGCGTCGTCGTCGTTGTCCGGCGGCGAGCAGAAACGGCTGGTCCTCGAGGCGCTGTTCTCCGGACCGGACGAGCTGCTGCTCCTCGACGAACCCGACAACTACCTCGACGTTCCCGGGAAGCGGTGGCTGGAGGCGAAGCTGAACGAGTCCAAGAAATCGGTGCTGTTCGTCAGCCACGACCGGGAACTGCTCGCCAACGCCGCCACCCGCATCATCACGCTGGAGCCTGGGGCGCTCGGCGCGTCCAGCTGGATCCACGGTGGCGGCTTCGAAACCTACCTGCAGGCCCGCACCGACCGCAACCTGAGGTTCGAGGAACTGCGGCGCCGGTGGGACGAGGAGCACCTCAAGCTCAAAGAGCTGGTCAACATGTACAAGAACAAGGCGGCGTTCCGGTCCGACATGGCCAACCGGTACCACGCCGCCCAGACCCGGCTCGCGAAGTTCCTTGAGGCCGGGCCGCCGGAAGCGATCCCGATAGAGCAGAACGTCACCATACGGCTCAAGGGTGGTCGCACGGCCAAGCGGGCAGTCGTCGCCCAGAAACTCGAACTCACTGGGCTGATGAAGCCGTTCAGCACCGAGATCTGGTTCGGCGACCGGGTGGGAGTGCTGGGCTCCAACGGTTCCGGCAAGTCCCACTTCCTGCGACTGCTTGCCAGTGGCGGCACCGATCCGGAGAAGGAACACGAACCGGTCTCCGAGGTCAGCATCCAGCCCGTCCCACACGAGGGAACAGTGAAGCTCGGTGCGCGGATCCGACCTGGCTTCTTCGCGCAGACCCACGTGCGACCCGACCTGCTGGGACGCACCCTGCTCGACATTCTGCACCGCGGCGATGATCACCGGTCGGGATTGCCGCGCGAAGCGGCGTCAGGAGTTCTGGACCGTTACGGTCTGGCGGGTCAGGCGGAGCAACTGTACGACTCCCTCTCGGGTGGGCAGCAGGCGCGGCTGCAGATCCTGTTGCTGGAACTCTCGGGTGCCACGCTCCTGCTGCTCGATGAGCCCACCGACAACCTCGACCTGCACTCGGCCGAGGCGCTGGAGAAGGCCATCGACGCGTTCGAGGGTACCGTGCTGGCTGTCACCCACGACCGATGGTTCGCGCGTAGTTTTGACCGGTTCATGGTTTTCGGGTCGGACGGCTTGGTGTACGAAACTGAGGAGCCGGTCTGGGATGAGGGCCGGGTGCAGCGCGACCGCTGACCCAAACGGTCGGCTGAGGCAGTAGACCGGCTCCGAAAATTGCGCATACGGTTTACTGGTGCAAACAAATGTCTTGTCGGCCATGTGGGCGACGTTCGCCGTCTTCGGCCTTAACGGCCTGGTCTTCGCGAGTTGGGCTGCCCGGATCCCGTCCGCGTCCTCAGTGCTGGGCCTCGGCTCGGGGGAGACGGGCGCCCTGTTGTTGGCTGCTGCCGCCGGATCGGTGATTGCCCTCCCCCTCGCGGGCGGGATCTCAGGCCGGGTGGGGGTCGCCAATACGGTCAGGATCGGCGGCGTGGTGTCTGCCCTCGCGGCGGTGACCATTGCCGGCGGATTGACGACGACGTCGGTCTCCCTCACCGCGATCGGGCTATTTCTCTTCGGCGTGGGCGTTGCCCTCTGGGATGTGGCCCAAAACATTGAGGGTGCCGACGTCGAGCACCGCCTCCGCCGCACCATCATGCCCAAGTTCCACGCGGCGTTCAGCGGCGGCGCCTTCGTTGGTGCAATGGTCGGCGCCGGTCTGTCACACCTCGACGTCGACCTGTCCTACCACCTGCTGGGGGTTGCCGCCGTCGTCCTCGTGGTTTCCCTCTGGGTGCCCCGCTACTTCCTGCCGGACATCTCCCACGCCGACGCGTACCCGGATACTCCCCAGCCCAGCCGGTTCGCTGCCTGGCTGGAGCCAAGGACACTGCTCATTGGGTTGGTGGTGCTGGGCGCTGCCCTGACCGAGGGTGCGGCCAACGACTGGGTGGCCAAGGCCACCGTCGACGGCTTGGGGGCCAGCGAAGCGACTGGCGCGCTCATATTCGGCGTGTTTGTGGCTGCGATGACCCTGTTTCGGTTTGTGGGCGGCGGATTGATTGACCGGTATGGCCGGGTCAGGGTGCTGCAGATCAGCCTCGGGTCGTCGCTGGTGGGGCTCATCATCTTCGTTTTTGCGCCCACCGTGCCGCTTGCGGGGGTGGGAGCGGTGCTCTGGGGTGCCGGCGCAGCGCTGGGCTTCCCGATGGGAATGTCGGCGGCCGNCGACGAACCGCGTCATGCGGCGGCCCGGGTATCTGTGGTTTCCACCATCGGCTACCTGGCGTTCCTGGCCGGACCGCCCCTCCTTGGATTCCTCGGCGATGTGGTCGGCATCCGCAACGCACTGCTCGTCGTGGGGGTGGCGGTCCTCGCCTCATTCCTGGTCGCACCCGCTGCCGCCGAACGCCGGACCGACGCCGATCCCCTGGGCACACCCGTCCCCCAGAAACTGGATCAACCGGGCCCACTCTGACCGCTTCCCTCGCGGACAAAAACTGTCCTCAATGATTACCTGCGGGCTGCTCCGAACCTTAAGATTGGACGCATGACAATTATTGAGGCCAGAGGTCTGAAAAAGACCTACAAATCGAAGAGTGGCCCCGTTCACGCGCTGGACGGGTTGGACTTGCTGGTGCCCCAGGGCACCGTCAAGGCGCTGCTCGGTCCCAACGGTGCGGGCAAGACCACCGTTGTGAAGGTCTTGACAACGCTGATCCAGCCCACGGAGGGCACGGCGTTCGTTGACGGCATCGATGTGCTCTCGAACCCCCGGGCAGCCCGTCGGATCATCGGGGCATCCGGACAGTATGCGGCAGTTGACGAGAACCTGACCGGGTTTGAAAACCTGGAAATGGTGGGCCGTCTTTACCATCTCGGAGCCAAGACGGCGAGGCGTCGTGCCCAGGAGCTGATCGACCAGTTCGAGCTCACCGAGGCCGGCAACCGCCCGGTGAAGGGTTTTTCCGGCGGTATGCGCCGCAGGATCGACCTTGCCGGGGCGCTCGTCATCAACCCGAAGATCCTGTTCCTTGACGAGCCCACCACGGGCCTTGACCCGCGGAGCCGGCTGGCCCTGTGGCAGATCATCAAGAACCTGGTCCATGACGGCACTACGTTGCTGCTCACCACCCAGTATCTTGAGGAGGCAGACCACCTGGCCGACGACATCGCGGTGATCGACGGCGGCAAGGTGATAGCTGAGGGCACCTCCGACCAACTGAAAGCCCGAATTGGCGGGCATCGCGTGGTGGTGGCCCTCGTCGACGAGTCCGATGCCGGCGCGGCCAGTGAGATCCTTGCCCGCCATGGCGAGGGTGAGGCAAGGGTTTCCAGTGACCGGCGCAGCGTCGAGGTTGCTGTCACCGAAGGACCACGCGCGTTGCAATACATCCTCGCGGACCTGGGGCAGGCCAACGTCGGGTTGCACGACGCCGGTATGCGCCGCCCCACCCTCGATGATGTGTTCCTCAAGCTCACCGGCCACACCGCGGAAAATGAGCAGGACACCGAGAAATCCGAAATGGAGCAAGCCAAATGAGTGTCCTCACCAAGCAGACGACCTACGAGAGTGTCGGCACCCCCGCGGGGCAGCTCCTCTCGGATGGATGGATCGCGACCCGCCGGAACCTGATCAAGATCAAACGGGTGCCGGAGATCCTGGTCTTCACTATCCTGCAGCCGATCATGTTCGTGTTGCTGTTCAGCCAGGTCTACGGCGGGGCAATGAACGTCTCCGACTACACCAACTTCCTGATGGCTGGAATCTTCGCCCAGACGGTGATCTTCGGGTCGACCTTCTCCGGCGCCGCTATGGCCCAGGACCTCAAGGACGGCATCATTGACCGGTTCCGCACCCTGCCGATGAACCCCGCGGCGGTGCTGATTGGTCGCACCAACGGGGACCTGGTCATCAACAGTATTTCGATGCTGATCATGATGGGCACCGGCTGGATCGTCGGCTGGCGCGTCACCACCTCCGTCTGGGGATTCCTGGGCGGCGTGGCCATCCTGCTGCTGTTCAGCTACTCCTTCAGCTGGGTGATGGCGTTGCTGGGTATGAGCGTCAGGAGCCCGGAGGTCATCAATAACGCGTCCTTCATGATCCTGTTCCCGCTGACCTTCATCTCCAACGCTTTCGTGCCAATCCACACCATGCCCGAGGTGCTGAAGAACATCGCCGAGTGGAATCCGGTTTCGGCCCTGGTCGAATCGGCCCGGCAGTTGTTCGGCAACACCAATCCGGACTTCCCGGAACCCACGGCGTGGACCCTTCAGAACCCGTTCATCACGATCTTCGTGGGGATCGCGCTGATGCTGCTCATCTTCGTGCCGCTCTGCATCAGGAAGTTTGAGTCCATCAGCTCACGGTAGACCCACGTCGGATACCCAGAAACGGCTCTTGGGGTCAGGTTCGCCGGTTGCACCCGGCACTCCTGACCCCGGGGGCCGTTTCTGCGTCAGGAGGTTCGGGGGCACGCAGCCTACTCATCCGAAAGGTGTAGGCGAAGGCCGCCAAACATCATCCCAAGGAGCGGCGACCGGGCGAGGGACAATCCGTAGGGTAGAGGTAGGCCCAGCACCGTGGGCACCACAGCAATCTTAAGGACGCAGCCATGATTGAGGCACAAGGCCTGGCGAAGCGCTATGGCTCCAAGACAGCAGTGGATAACGTGTCATTCACGGTCCACCCCGGTAAGGTCACCGGCTTCCTCGGCCCCAATGGCGCCGGCAAGTCCACCACGATGCGGATGATCGTCGGGTTGGATAACCCATCCTCCGGCAACGTGACAGTCAACGGCCGGCGTTACGCCGAGCACCGGGCGCCCCTCCGCGAGGTCGGCGCCCTCCTGGACGCGAAAGCAGTCCACACCAAGCGCAGCGCCTACAACCACCTGCGAGCCATGGCAGCGACCCACGGCATCCCCAATAGCAGGGTCAAGGAAGTCATCGAAATGACCGGGCTGGGCCCCGTTGCCAAGAAGCGGGTCGGCGGCTTCTCCCTCGGCATGGGCCAGCGCCTCGGCATCGCCGCAGCGCTCCTGGGTGATCCCCACACTGTCATCCTCGATGAGCCAGTCAACGGACTGGACCCCGAGGGCGTCCAGTGGGTGCGCCACCTTGCCAAGGGGCTCGCCGCTGAAGGGCGCACAGTTTTCCTGTCCTCCCACTTGATGTCGGAGATGGCATTGACCGCCGACCACCTGATTGTGATTGGCCGCGGACGGATTATTGCCGACGCCCCCATCGAGCAAATCATCTCGGATCAGGGACAGGCGCGCACCCGGGTACGCACCGACAACCCAAGCGAACTCATCCGGGCGCTTGCCGGTGACGGTGTGACCTCGAAGCAGCTGGAGCCCGAGATGCTCGAGATCACCGGCGCCGACTCTCACCGGATCGCCCGCACCGCCCTGGACAACCGGGTGCTGGTCTACGAGCTCACACCGCTGCAGGCGTCCCTTGAAGAGGCGTACATGCAGCTCACCAACGATTCGGTCGAATACCACTCGGCCGATCTCCCGCAGGCAACCCAGGCCGCCGGCGTCGGGGAAGGAAACTAGCCATGTCTCACACAGCAGTCGCAGCGCCTACGCGCGGCACCACCCAGGGTAGTGGCGTGAACTTCATGCGGATCCTGAAGTCCGAATGGATCAAGTTGATCACGGTGCCCTCCACCGTGATCATGCTGTCGATCACGGTCATCGTGATGATTGGTCTGGCAGCTCTCTTTGCGTGGCAAACGACGGTTTTGCTCGATCTACAGGGAGACCCGGAGATGGCCGCCCAGATGCAGGGCGCCCCGGACGCCACCTCCATTACCAACACCATCCCGGGTTCGGGACTGATCTTTGGCCAACTGCTGATTGGGTCGCTGGGAGTCGTCCTGATCGCGTCTGAATGGGGCACCGGGATGATCCGCTCCACGATGGTGGCAGTGCCAAAACGTATTCCAGCACTCCTCGCCAAGCAGGCCGTGTTCGCAGTGGTGGCCTTCGTTGTTGGCGCCGGCTCAGCCCTGGTCAGCTACCTCATCGCACAACCTATCCTGACCCCGTCGGAACTCGAATTCGGACTCGGTGACGAGGGGGTGCTGATGCACATCATCAACACCGGTTCGGTGCTCGCCCTAATGGCTATCATCGCGATGTCGATTGGTACCCTACTGCGCAACACGGCCGGAGGCGTGGTCACCACGATCGGCCTACTCCTGATCCTGCCAATCCTGGTAGCCACGTTGCTGGCAGGGATCGCCGACTGGGTTCCCGACGCTGCTCGTTTCCTTCCCAGCAGCGCGGGGGAGCAGATGGTGGCCATTACCATCGCCGACGGCGCACTGAACCAGTGGCAGGGCGCGCTGGTACTGGGCGCCTGGGCCCTCGTACTGCTGGTTGCCTCCTTGCTGGTCACCAAGAAGCGGGACGTGTAACCCAGCGGGTCAACAGCGGATCGATAGGCTCACTCAATGAGTGAAAAAGCCTCGGTGGAGGGGGCGGCGGAGCGAACGGCCGCCGCCTCCTTCACTGAGCTCAATGCACGACGGCTAGGCCCGTTCCGGCGCTATTTCAGGAGCCACCCGCGGGTAACCGACGCGCTGATAGTAGTCCTCTACCTCGCCGCGAGCCTGCCACAGGCGATCGTCGGAACCGTGCTGGCCGATCGATGGTTGGCCTTGATCCCCGTCGTTGCAGCAGGGATCGTCCTCTTCTGGCGCCGGGACCGCCCACTGATTGTCCTTGGCATTTTGATGGCACTCGAATGGGCGAGCCTCATGGCCTCCGACGGTGAGGCGAGTGTCGGGTTTGGCGTCTGGTTTGCTCTGTACGCTGTGGCCGTCCAGCATCCCTTCCGCAGCGCCCTCTGGGCGCTCGCCGGAGCAGCACTGCTGACGATCACCCCCCTCTGGTTTGTCGACGCACTGTTTGTCGATGAGGCGCCATACCTCATCTGGATCGTGACCGGCTTTGTCCTCATGTGGTATTTCCTTGCCGTCGGATTTGGGGTTACCACCCGGAAGGATCGGGAGCATGAAACAGCCCTCCGCGACTGGGCCATCCGCAACGCCGAACTGGCGTCCGCCACCGAGCGCAACCGCATTGCCCGGGAGATGCACGACGTCGTCGCGCACTCCCTGTCGGTGATGATCGCCCTCTCCGACGGCGCCGCCGTCGTGATGAAGCGGGACCAGGACCGTGCCCGAGAGGTCCTCGATGAGCTCTCGACCAGCGGACGCACGGCCCTGGCCGACATGCGCCGGGTGCTCGGCGTCCTGCGGGAAAACCCCGACGCCGCACCCCGCGAACCCCTCCCAGCGGCCGGCTCGCTTTCCACACTGCTTGACGGCTTCCGGGCGGCGGGACTCTCCATCCGACTGGGACTCTCGGGTCCGGGATTGCCCGAGGACCCAGCCTTCCAGCTGACCATCTACCGGATTATTCAGGAATCCCTGACCAACGTCCTGCGGTACGGCAAGAGCGTCACGACTGTTGATGTAGCTATTGCGCGCACCGGAACCCTGGTCCGGGTGAGGGTGTCCGACGACGGCCGCGGCAGTATGGGGCCGGTGGTGTCGGTGGGTTCCGGGCAGGGGATCGCTGGAATGCAGGAGCGCGCCGCCATCTATTCGGGGACGGTTGATTGCGGTCCGGGCCCGGACGGTGGCTGGGTCGTGGACGCTCGACTGGTCATCCCCGAGGAGCAACAATCCACCAACAGGGGAGCACCAAGTGTCCGAAGTGCCTGAGGGGTTAGCGCTCAACGAGACAGCCGTGCCCGAAACGCTGGCCGGGGAGACCATCAGGGTCCTACTGGTTGACGACCAGCCGCTGCTGCGGATGGGGTTCCGGCTCATCCTCGAGGGTGAGGACGGGGTGGTCATCGTCGGTGAAGCGTCCAACGGCGCCGAAGGAGCGCGGATGGCGGCCGCCCTGAAGCCGGACGTCGTGTTGATGGACGTCAGAATGCCGATCATGGACGGGATCGAGGCAACCCGCCTGATCACCCAGTCTGGATCGTGTTCACGCATCATCATCCTGACCACCTTTGACCTGGACGAGTACGCCTTCGCAGGCCTCCAGGCTGGAGCGTCTGCTTTCCTCCTGAAGGATGTGGGACCCGATGAGCTGGTGAATGCCGTCCGGGTGGTTGCCAGCGGAGACGCGGTTGTCGCTCCGCGGGTGACCCGCCGCCTCCTTGAAACCTACGTGCGATCGCTGCCACCCCTTGCGACTCCACGGCCCGTCGATCCATTGCTGGAGGACCTGACCCCCCGTGAACGGGAGGTTTTGGAGGCCATCGCCGAGGGACTCTCCAATGCGGAACTGGCCCACAAGTTCTTTCTCTCCGAAGCCACCGTGAAAACCCATGTGCGGCGGATTTTCACCAAGCTTCACCTCAGGGACCGGGTGCAGGCAGTTGTGTACGCCTACGAGTCGGGTCTGGTGGTCCCCAGCCAGGGACAGGACTACTGAGCTTGGTAGGCTCACTTCCATGACCGCCCTCCAGCACATCACCGATCTCGGCGCCTACATTGGTGCCTCACCCTCCAGCTTCCACGCCGCAGCTGAGGGCGCAGCCCGGCTGGAGGCCGCCGGGTTTGTCCGGTTGCAGGAAGCCGACGCGTGGACAGCACGGGAGGGCAAATTCCTGGTGGTCCGTGATGGTGCCCTGATCGCCTGGGTAACCCCGGCCAAAGCCACCCCCGTCACTGGGTTCCGCATCCTGGGCGCCCACACCGATTCGCCGGGCTTCAAACTGAAACCCAAGCCCACCACCGGTCGGCACGGCTGGCTTCAGGCGGGCGTCGAAGTCTACGGTGGCCCGCTGCTCAACTCCTGGCTGGATCGCGAGCTGGCGCTCGCGGGCAGGCTCGTCACCCACGACGGCGTCGAGCACCTGGTGTCCACGGCCCCCCTGCTGCGGTTCCCCCAACTCGCGATCCACCTCGATCGGGCAGTCAACGACGGACTCGCGCTGGACAAGCAACAGCATATGAATCCGGTCTGGGGAGTTGGCGACCCACGCGACGCCGACCTCCTCGAGCTTCTGGCCGACTCAGCAGGGATTGCCCCGGTGAACGTTGGCGGCTACGACGTCGTCGTCGCGGACACCCAGCCAGGCAGCGTCTTCGGGGCGGACGGTGCGTTCTTCGCCGCCGGTCGGCTGGATAACCTTTCCTCGGTGCACGCCGGACTGGTTGCCCTGATCGCGGCGGGTGCCACAGCGGCGCCGGATGGGCCGATCGCCGTTCTCGCCGCCTTTGACCACGAGGAGGTGGGCAGCGCCTCCCGCTCCGGGGCGAGTGGGCCCTTCCTTGAGGATGTACTGCACCGCATTTCGGGTGGGCTGGGAGCGGAGTCCGAGGAACGCCGGCGCGCGCTGGCCGCCTCGTTCTGCGTTTCAGCGGATGCCGGTCACGCGGTGCACCCCAACTATGCCGAACGCCACGATCCCGTGAACCGCCCCATCCTCGGTGGTGGCCCGCTGCTGAAAATCAACGCCAACCAGCGTTACACCACCGACGCCCCAGGCGCCGCATATTGGGCCCGGCTGTGCCGCGAAGCGCGGGTACCGTATCAGGAGTTTGTCTCCAACAACGTGATGCCCTGCGGCTCAACCATTGGTCCGCTGACCGCCACCCGGCTCGGGATCCGGACGATCGACGTCGGGACCCCACTGTTGTCCATGCACTCCGCCCGGGAACTGTGCGGCGTTGAAGATCCGCACCACCTGGCCACAGCCACCGAACTGTTCTTCACCTCCATCAGGTAGCGACGAAGCCGGGGACCGGTTATCCACACGCGGTTCGGTGGGCCGGCGAATCTCCGGTAACATTGGTAAGTCTGCGCTGGCACCGGCCCGAACTGGGAATCAGGTGTCAGGCAGGCCAACGCAAATAGAACCTCCTGTTACGGAAAGACCGTGACCGTTTAGCCCAGAGGAGGTGGGTTCACAAATGCGTGCATATGAATTGATGGTAATCATCGACCCCGATGTCGAGGAACGTACCGTTGAGCCTTCGCTCGAGAAGTTCCTGAATGTCGTCCGCAACGGCGGCGGCACCGTAGACAAGGTAGACCTGTGGGGACGTCGTCGCCTGGCCTACGAAATCAAGAAAAAGGCTGAGGGTTTCTACGCTGTAGTCAACTTCACCGCCACTCCAGCAATCGCTGCCGAGCTTGACCGCCAGCTGAGCCTCAACGAGACGATCATGCGTACCAAGATCATCCGTCCCGAGGAGCAGAAGGTTTCAGCCGAATAATTTCGGCTTAGCTTCACAGATTAGGACAGGCCCACCACAGTGGGCTGTGACAGTAGGAGGCACCATGGCAGGCGAGACACTAATTACGGTCGTCGGTAATCTCACCAGCGATCCCGAACTTCGTTTCACCCCGTCAGGCTCAGCAGTGGCAAATTTCACCATTGCGTCGACGCCGCGGACCTTCGACCGCCAGTCCAACGAGTGGAAGGACGGCGAAACGCTGTTCCTCCGTGCGTCGGTATGGCGTGAAGCGGCAGAGAACGTTGCGGAGACCCTGACCAAGGGAACCCGCGTCGTCGCTCAGGGCCGCCTCAAGTCACGCTCGTACGACACCAAAGAAGGCGAAAAGCGCACCGTCATGGAACTTGAGGTGGACGAGATTGGTCCATCCCTGCGCTACGCGTCAGCCAAGGTCACCCGCACCCAGCGCTCAGGCGGTGGTGGCGGTGGTGGTTTCGGCGGCAACAGCGGCGGGAACAGTGGCGGCGGAAACAACTCCAACTCAGGTTGGGGCGGCGGCCAGCAGGGTGGTCAGCAGGCGCAACAGCCAGCTGATGACCCATGGGGCGCACCCGCTGGGGGCAACTCCTCCGGAGGTAACTCCTCCGGTTGGGGCAACGGCCCGGATTCGTCCGAGCCTCCCTTCTAACCCTTCTTTACCGGCAGGACCGCTCCGCTGTTGGCAGCGGCCACCCGCCAAGTAGTTCCCATCCCGCAGAATCGTTCTGCGGGCTCCACCAGACATAAGGAGCACCACGATGGCAAAGGCTGAACTTCGTAAGCCCAAACCAAAGTCCAATCCCTTGAAGGCCGCTGACGTCACCGTCATCGACTACAAGGACGTAGCCTTGCTGCGTAAGTTCATTTCCGACCGCGGAAAGATCCGTGCACGCCGCGTTACCGGCGTCACCGTTCAGGAGCAGCGCAAAATTGCGCAGGCAATCAAGAATGCCCGTGAAGTTGCCCTCCTGCCGTACTCCGGCGCAGGCCGCGGTTAAGGAAAGGAACCCAACCCAATGGCAAAGCTCATTTTGACCCATGAAGTAACCGGTCTTGGTGCTGCAGGCGACATTGTCGAGGTAAAGAACGGTTACGCACGTAACTTTCTTCTGCCCCGCGGCTTCGCCCTCACCTGGACCAAGGGCGGCGAGAAGCAGGTCGAGTCGATCAAGGCTGCCCGCCTCGCTCGCGAGCACTCCACGCTCGAGGACGCCCAGAAGCAGGCAGCTGCTCTCTCCGCCAAGCCGGTCAAGCTGACCGTGAAGGCCGGTGAGTCCGGACGTCTGTTCGGCACCGTCAAGGCTGACGACGTTGCGAAGGCAGTCGAGGCCGCAGGCCTTGGCACCATCGACAAGCGCAAGGTAGAACTGCCCGCCCACATCAAGTCGGTTGGCACCTACCAGGCGAACGTCCGCCTGCATGACGATGTCGCAGCAGTTATCGACCTGAACGTTGTCGCCAGCTAGTTCCGGCGCACATCATTCAGGACGGCTCCAGGGGCTCCCGCTTACCGCGGGGGTCCCTTTTGTCGTCCTCGGTCGGCCCACCGGCCTGTTCCAGCCCCAGGCCCTGCAGGTGCAGGGCGAAGGCGGGGCTGCTCATCAGCGCCTGCACCCGGTCCAGGGTGCTGACGCGTGGATCGCCCATGGCCGCCTGGTTGGCAGCGAGAGCCTGCCGGGTAGCCAGCACGCCGTCATCCTCATTCCCCGACTGCCCGGGCCCCAGCGGGGCGGCGACGACCGTCGGGTGGAGCCCTGGCGCGTCGTGAGCCTGGCGGGTTTTCGAATCGGTAGGAAGTGATGCGGTCCGTTGCCCAGTCCCCGGCCGCGGCGCGGGATAGTCAATGTTAGCCCGACGGCGGTGCGATTCACCAGACGATCCGGGCGCCGGGCCGGAGGCCGGGTCCGCCCCTCGATCACGGCGACCCACGTAACTGATCAACCCGCCGGTCAGGAGGAGCGCTGCGAGCAGCACGGCGCTGATCAGCTGTAGTTCCATCGACCTGTTCCCTTCACCCCGGGGTGGTGTCCATTTCAAAGTATCGCACCGCTCGGGGTACATCGCTGGTGGAAGTATGCCGGAAAGGTCATATCTCAGGTGGGAGCGCGGCATTCGGGTGCGGCGACCGGTATATAGGCCAGTGGGACGTCGTTTTAACTGTGGTCCGACTCACACTGGCAACCCACAAAGCTGTGGATAGCTGGTGAATAACTCGCCCCGTAGGCGCTGTGAGCGCATCTGTCAACACGCAAGTAGGGGATGAACGTTGGGTGACTGAAACATTTACTCCACAGGTGCGGGAGGGTGTTTGGCCTTGTCAGAGACATATTGGGTGGATAAGTATTTAGTTATCCACACTGTTGTCCCCATCCTGTGCACAAGACACGCCGCGTAATCCACAGTCAATCCACAGGGCCTGTGGATTACTCGCTTGGCAGGATGGTGCTTCGGCACTACCGTTGCGGAGTATCCCAGACGCTAAAACTGTCCGTACCGGGTGATAAGACTCAGTTATCAGACCGGATACGACCACCCCCGACGATCCGTCGGAGTGGTTCCCGGGGTAGGTAACTGGAAGAGAGAGTGCAGCGGTGTCCCTCACGCGCGTTGATTCATCAGAGGACACCCGGTCCCCGGAGTTCACCAGAACCCCGCCTCAGGACCTGGTTGCTGAGCAGTCAGTTCTCGGCGGAATGATGCTGTCCAAGGACGCCATCGCCGACTGCGTCGAGGTACTGCGCGGGGTGGACTTCTATCGTCCGGCCCACGAAAGCATCTACGAGGCCGTGATTGATCTCTATGGCCGCGGGGAACCCGCCGACGCCGTCACCGTCTCCGATGAGCTGACAAAACGCGGCGAAATTTCCCGCATCGGAGGACCCGCCTACCTTCACACGCTGATCCAGTCAGTCCCGACGGCCGCGAACGCCGGATTCTACGCGGAGATTGTGCGGGAACGCGCAGTGCTGCGGCGGCTCGTGAATGCCGGGACCAAAATTGTGCAGCTGGGTTACTCCAACGACGGCGAGGTGGATGACATTGTCAACGCCGCCCAGGCCGAGGTGTATGCGGTGGCCGAGCGGCGAAGTGCCGAGGACTATGTCGCGCTGAAAGACATCATCGAAAGCACCGTCGACGAGATTGAATCGGCCGGACACCGCGGTGAGGGTATGACCGGGGTCCCGACCGGCTTTTTTGAACTGGATGAACTAACCCAGGGACTCCATGGCGGACAGATGATTGTGGTGGCGGCGCGGCCTGCGATGGGTAAGTCGACCTTCGCCCTGGATTGGGCTCGCTCCGCAGCGATCAAGCACAACATGACCACCGTCTTCTTTTCCCTGGAAATGGGGCGCAACGAGATTGCCATGCGCCTGTTGTCAGCCGAAGCCACCATCGGGCTGCAGGACCTGCGCAAGGGCACGATCAAGGACGAACAGTGGGGCAAGATCGCCACCACCATGGGGCGGATGAACGATGCGCCGCTCTTCATCGATGACAGCCCCAATATGTCCCTGATGGAAATCAGGGCGAAGTGCCGGCGGCTGAAGCAGCGCCATGACCTGAAACTGGTGGTCCTCGACTATCTGCAGCTGATGTCATCGGGCAAGCGGGTCGAGTCGCGTCAGCAAGAGGTCTCCGAGTTCTCCCGCGCGCTGAAGCTGCTTGCCAAGGAGCTGAACGTACCGGTGGTGGCGCTCTCCCAGCTGAACCGTGGCTCCGAGCAGCGCACCGACAAGCGCCCGATGGTTTCCGACCTTCGCGAGAGTGGTTCGATCGAGCAGGACGCCGACATGGTGATCCTCCTGCATCGCGATGACGTCTACGACAAGGAATCCCCCCGGGCCGGTGAGGCCGACGTGATCGTCGCCAAGCACCGTAACGGCCCCACCAAAACCATAGTGGTCGGGTTTCAGGGCCACTATTCCCGGTTCAACAACATGGCTGTGGACGGTGGCGGCGGCGGGTTCTGACCGGATTACCGGACCCTGGTGATCAGACCCGGCCGCCTGCCACCGGGCCGCGTGGTGACCAGACGCCGTCAAGGGCCTGATTCACCTCGTCCAGCCGGCCCTGCAGGTGTTCCTGCACTGCCGGCGGGTGCGATTCCTGCCGGATAGCTGCAGCGACTCGCTGTAGCTGTTCGCGGACCGCCGGCTTGTCCTCATCAGCCGCGTGCCAGGCGACCTCCTGCAGCAGACTCAGGACCCGATCAACCACCGCCGGGTCGGAACTCCCGTAAAGCACTGGCTGGTCGAGGGTGATGTTCAGGAACGCGGCGAAGTCGGGGCGGTGGAGAATGACCCGAACCAACCCGTCGTCGTCGCGCAGTACGCGCTCTCCCAGCTCCCGTTGCGTGAGATCACACAACAACGCTGAAGTGTGCCCAAGTACGTGGATCGCGGTTGTTGGGTCGTTGATGCCGGGCGATAGCGCCTTGGCCGCTACATCAATAAGCTGTCGGAACCCGAACGCGACATCCTGCACCGCGGTCCGTTCGAATCCGTAGTTGAAAGCGGCTACCACGTCGTGGCGGAATGCCTTCAGTGCCTCATCATCCATACTCGGCTCCCCGCTGCGCGCCCAGCCGACGGCCATGGGTACGCCTTTCACAAGGGACGAACCGACGCGGCAATCAACTCTCACGATCGCATGGTGCTTCACCGCTGCGGCAAGGATCCGTTCCTCATCAACCCCGGTCAGGAACCCGGACTTCGCCGCGACTATCAGGGCCGCGGAGTCTGGCGCTACCGGCAGCACCGGGCTTGCTGAACCCCGTCGATCGGGGAATACCCGTTCAACGGTCGCCGCCGTTTCGCCGTGGACCTTACGCATAATGGTTTCCACTCTGATCTCCCGGGCCAGATGGGCCAGGAAAAACACCAGCCCGATGACGCTGGCAATCGCAAGCAGGAAGGCGAAAGTCACCGCAATGTGTGGGACAAACGCTTCCTCGCCGTCCTCACCGGAACGAACTGTCCGCAGGACGGTCAGCGCATAGGCGAAGGTGCCCAGGAACAGGGCCAACGTCGCGTGCACCACCCGGTCCCCGGTGAAGGTTCTCAGGAGCCGCGGAGAAAACTGGCTGCTGGCCAGTTGCAGCGTTACGACCGTCAGGGAGAAGGTCAATGACGTCGCAGTGATCAGCGAACCGGCCGTCGCCTCAAGGATGGCACGGCCAGCATCGGGACCACCGTTGATGAGGAGATAGGAAACCGCCGACGGCATGTCCTCGCCAATCGCGGCATCCAGGAGAGGGAGCCACACGCCCAGTCCGATTGCCACCAGTACGGCAAAGACCGGCAGCGGCCAGAGCTGCGTGCGCAGGGCATCGCCCGCAGCGCGAAACTTATCGCCGATCCGGCTGGTTGGGCCTGAAGTCATAGCCATCGGCGGTAGGGCTCCTTGTTGGTGTTACAGGTACCTGCAAAGCGTAGACCAGGCCGCCGTGGATTACCGTGAGCAACCCCAAATTAGGCGGAACCCGTGATCTCAGCTCGCCGTGCCCGCACAATCTCAACAACTACCGTCGCCGGAAGGGGTGTTCCGGCGTGAACCTGATCGTGCCGGTGGAAAGTGAATAGTCGCCGAGCCTTCCCCGGACCTGGTCGACTACTGCCGGTGAGAAGGGGTGGACCGCAAGGTGCCGGGCGCTGGCCGTGACACCGATCAGCGGTTTGCCCCCGACTTTCAATACGGGTATTCCGTAGCTCACCCCGGCGACGGCGTCGGGTGCCGCTACGCGAGCGAGAGCGATAAGCCGTTCCAGGCACTCACGCTCGGGTTGACCCAACGCCGCCACTGCCTCATCAAGTGAATCCATCGGTGTATCCGGCTAGCCGCCGGCCACGGACTGGATGATCATCACCTCGGCGCCTGGCGGGNCGGGACTGGTGTCGAAAGCCCCGCCAGGCGCCGCACGTCCTCACCATCGACGTACACGTTGACGTACCGGCGCAGGGCGCCCGTCTCGTCACGAATGCGCCGGGCGAACACCGGATAACCCTCGTGCAGGGTGTCGAGTAGCTGAGCGAGGGGGACGGGCGATTCAACGGCGACAGGCACCGATGACCGGTCGCCGATCAAGGGCCGCAAGAGGGTCGGAATCAGGACCGTCACACCGCCCGAGGTGGCGCCCACCTAGGAGCCGACGACAGCTGAGGCGCGGACACACAGGACGTCGGGCAGGTGGGAGACCACTTCGGTGAACGTTGCGCCCTCGTCGGCGCTCGCGTACACGGTGCCGCCCCGGGTGCCGAAGTACACACCCACCGGGTCCAGCGCGTCCACGCCGGCGGCGTCCCGCAGTACCGCGTTATATTCCTTCTCCGGTAACCCCTGGTCCAGCCGCGTCCAGGAGGATCCGGCGTCGTCGGTGCGGTGCACTGCGAGCCTGGCAGCTGGCGGGATGCGTTCGCCGTCGGCCTTCAGCGGGATCACCCACGCCGTTCCAGCACGATGCGGATGCGCGAGCATCACAAATCCGAAATCCGCGGGCAGGCCCTCGGCAATTGATTCCCAGGTTTCGGCGCTGTCGTCCGACCGATAGACCCCGTGGTGGTTCTGCGCATACAGTCTCGTGGGCTCCACCGCGTCGCGGGCTATCTTGTGCACGCACTGACCGAATTCGGGGTTGGGGTCGGGCATGAAGTACGCCGAAATGCCCTTGTTCCGCGGCGTCCAGGACGTTCCACCGTCGTCGGAGCGATACACCCCGCCAGTGCTCATCGCCACGTGGACTGTGTCGTCGACCGGGCTCGGAGCCACTGAGTGCGCTGCGGCGCCACCGAAACCGGCACCCCATTCGGGGCGGTGAGGGTGATCCCATAAGCCGCGATTCAGTTCGAAGTGCTCGCCGTAGTCGGTCGACTTCCACACCGAGATGGGCTGACAACCGGCCCAAACCACTCCCGGGCGGTCGGCGGAATCGGGATGGAGCTGCCAGATCCGTTCGACGGCAGCGTCGTCGTCCGCCGCGAACTTGATGGCACCGTGTTCGGGTTCAGACCAGGTGGCGCCGAGATCGTCGGAGTAGACCACCGTTGGGCCCCAGTGGTAGGACAGCACGCCCGNCCCGCCATGACCCGGGTTCGGCCCTCACGGGTATCGATGCCCACGCTCGCCACCTCCTGCATCAAAAAGTGTGGGTCGGAGAGCGTCCAGGTCAGCCGGTCGGTGCTGGTCGCAAGCCAGAGGCCCTTCTTCGTGCCGATGGCCAGGAGAGTTGTTGTCATGGGGTCCTCGGTTCAGTGGGTAACTGATGTGAACACTGTAAACAATGGCATAGGCGCGGTGTCCTGTACATAGGCCGATCGGACGCCGCGTCGTCGTCGGCGACGTGGCAGGCTTGGGTCAGCGCACCGACTTCCGTTCGTAGATTGCCATCGACCAGGTGTAGCCGACGGCGATGATCACCGCGTCCCGGCGCTGCCCGCGATGGTTGCCGGGAGAAGCGGTGGCAGGTAGGAGAAAGGCGCATCCCGACCCGCGTCCGGGTCCACGCCGGGCAGCCAGCCCCGAGGGTGCCGACGAAAACAAACACACTGAAGGGTAGGGCCACTACGGGTCAGCGGATCGTGAAAAGGCCCTGAGTGGCCCGCAATGCCCCCGGTAAGCTGGAGCAATGGCCATCTTCATAGACCCCCCGCTATGGCCAGCCCACGGGACCGAATTTTCCCACCTGATCTCGGATACCTCCGTCGCCGAGCTTCACGCTTTTGCTGCCGTCGCCGGGATTGCCGAACGGGCCTTCGACGGCGATCACTACGATGTTCCGGCCCGCCGCTACCGCACACTCGTGGCCTTGGGGGCGAGGGAGGTGGATTGTGGAACCCTGACCCGGATCCTGATCTCCAGTGGTTTGCGCATCCCGGCCCGGCAGCGCGCGCCGAGGTTACGGCGTGCCCTGCTGGTGCGGTGGGGTGCGGTGGCGCCGCAGGCTCCACAGTTGGGTGAGAGCCTGCTGGGCCGATGGTCCGAGGCGCATCGCCGCTACCACACACCCTCCCATCTCCTCGAGGTGCTGGAGGCGCTCGATGTGATTTTCCTGCCGTCCGACGACGAGCACCTGCGCCGCCGGGTCCGGCTTGGCGCGTGGTTTCACGATGCCGTCTACGAGGGCGCCGCCGGAGCGGACGAGCGAGCGTCTGCTGCCTTGGCCCAGGATTGGCTGTCAGGGGTTGTGCCGGCAGCTGAGGTGGCGGAGGTGGCCAGACTGGTGCACCTGACCGCGTCACACGACCCGATACCCGGCGACCGCGCCGGCGAGCTGCTGTGCGACGCGGATCTGGCCGTCCTGGGGAGGCCGGAGCACCAATACGGGCAGTATGTCGCGGCGGTACGCCAGGAATATGCCCATGTGTCGGACCACGACTTCACTGTCGGCCGCAGCGACGTCGTGCGGCGGCTCCTCGCCATGGACCGACTGTTCCGCACCGTCCCGGCGCAACGACTGTGGCTGGAAGCCGCTCGCGCCAATCTGCTGAACGAGCTGCGGTCCTGATCTGCCTCCGGGGTTTCGTTGCAGGACGGTTGATGCCTCGTGACACAATTGTTGACACTGTTTACTTTTAGTTGTCCGAAGTTAGGTTGAGGGCCTGTGACCCAGCAGTCGAATCCGCGCACCACGTACCGGCACGGTGACTTGCGGCGGGCGCTGATCGCAGCGGGAACCGAGCTGGCGCGTGAGGGTGGACCCGACGCCGTCGTCCTTCGTGAGGTGACCCGCCGCGCCGGTGTGACCCCGAACGCCGCCTATCGGCACTTTGCTGACAAGAGCGCGCTGTTGTGGGCTGTATCCCTTGCCGCACAGTCGAGACTGGCGGCAGCTATGGAGGAGGAGCAGTCAGCGATCGACGACGACGACGGCGCTCGTCTCGGCAATGTCGGGCTCGCGCGTGCGAAACTACGCGCGGTCGGGGCCGGGTACCTGCGCTTCGCCCAAACCGAGCCGGGGTTGTTCAGAACCGCATTCGCCAACCATATCGACCTGCGGGACGCCGCGATTGAAGACTCTGCCGGGCCGCACGGCAGGACCCCGTTCCAGCTGCTGTCCGACGCCCTGGATGCGCTCGTTGACGCCGGAGTGTTGCCGGTCGACCGGCGGCCGGGTGCGGAATTTGTTGCCTGGTCGGCGGTGCATGGGCTGGCCATGCTGGTGATCGACGGCCCGCTGCGCGGGTTGGACGCCGATCAGCGGTTGAGTGCCGCGGGGCGCCTGCTGGAAATGGTGGAGAAGGGGATCTAGTCCTGGTCGAGGCTGGAGTGGTGTTTGCGGCGGACGACATAGCCGGTCGCAAGAGAGGCGATCGCTATCGCGATCAGGAGCGCACCGATCCCAAGATTCAGCCCGGCACCTGCGGGCACCGCCTCATTGAGCGCAGCGGCCCTCGCGAAATCGGAGATGCCCTGCGGGATGAAGAGAGTGCTCAGGAAAAAGGCCACCAGACCGCCGATGAAGAACCAGACCTGTTTTTGCATTGAACTCTCCTGTGCGCCGTCGTGCCCCGGCATTAAGCCTAGCCGACCAACGTCCCTTGACCGCTTCCACTCGGGTAGGAGACGGTTCGGAGCAAGGCATTAAGGTGGCACTGTGACCACCGCACTGCCTGACACCCGCGAGCTGAGCCGCCGGATCCTTCACCTTGCCGTGCCGGCGTTGGGCGCGCTGATCGCGGAGCCGTTGTTCCTGTTGGCCGATTCAGCCATTGTGGGGCACCTGGGTGTCGACGAACTTGCGGGCGTTGGGCTGGCGTCCACCGTGCTGCACACCGCGGTCGGGCTGATGGTCTTCCTCGCCTACTCGACCACGCCCGCCGTCGCACGGTTCCTGGGCGCGGGGCGGATGCAGGATGCGGTGGCAGCGGGCCGGGACGGGATTGGCCTGGCGCTGGTGCTGGGCATGGTGTTGTCCACCGCGGGCTGGGTGCTGGCGCCCGGGCTGTCCTCACTGATGGGCGCCGAGGGGCAGGTGCATGACTTCGCCGTCGACTACCTGCGGTATTCGATGCCTGGCCTGACCGCGATGCTGGTGGTGCTCGCGGCAACCGGCGTGCTCCGCGGCCTGCAGGACACCAAAACGCCGCTGCTGGTGGCGGGCATCGGTTTCACGGTGAATATCGGCCTCAATTTCCTCCTGGTGTACGGGCTGGGGCTCTCGGTGGCCGGGTCGGCGCTCGGGACCAGCATCACGCAGTGGGGGATGGCCGCCGTGTACCTGACCATCGTCTACCGGCTGTCCCGAAAGAACCGGGTCCCGCTGCGCCTGTCCTGGCTTGGATTACGGGCGACGGCGCGGGTCGGCTCGTGGCTCATGTTGCGCACCATGAGCCTGCGGGCGGCAATCCTCGCCACGGTCTACGTCGCGACGGCGCAGGGGTCGGTTTCCCTCGCCGCACATCAGCTAGTGATGACCATCTTCATCTTCCTTGCGTTTGCCCTCGATGCGATCGCCATCGCTGCGCAGGCCCTGATCGGCAAGGAACTGGGTGCCGGCGACAAACCGCTCGCGCACGCGTTGACCCGCAGAATGATCGGCTGGGGGTTGGGATTTGGGGTCATTACCGGTGCGCTCCTTGCGGTGGCTGCGCCGTTTGTCGGGTGGATCTTCACCACTGACGAGTCAGTCCAGTCGGCGCTCGCGGCGGGGCTCCTTGTCCTCGCCGCGTCACAACCCATCTGTGGGCTGGTGTTTGTGCTTGACGGGGTGCTGATCGGAGCCGGAGACGCGAAGTATCTGGCGATCGCCGGCGTCGTCAATCTTTTGCTCTACCTGCCGCTGCTGATCTGGGTCTTCAACGCCGAATTGACCGGACCCGCCGGTATCGTCTGGCTGTGGGTGGCGTTCGGTGTGGGGTACATGGCTGCTCGTGCCCTGACCCTGGCCTGGCGGGTCCGCAACGACCGTTGGATGGTAACCGGCGCCCATTAGGCATGGGTCCCCGACAGACTTCATGGGGTCCACTCGGGGATAAACTAGGACTTCTGGACTGAAGTGATCAGCCCTGTGTCTACCGGAGGTCTACGCAATGGGTGCCGCACCCCAGGATGCGACGGTCCAACCGCCACGCACTCCGCTCGATCAAGCGGCGGCGGTCTGGCGGCCGTTGCTCTTTCGCGCGATTGTGTCCGCGGCCTTCGGGGCCCTGACGATTTTCTGGGTTCAACCATCGGTTCATGTCGCGTCAGTGGCCGGTGGACTGTACCTGTTGGCGCTCGCAGTTTCGGCGGCCTGGTTGGAGCGGGCTGCCGGGGTGAAGACCAGCGGCGACCGGTGGGTGGCCGGGATCGGGCCGGGGTTCCTCCTGGTGGGTGGCGTGCTCAACCTGTGGGTTCATACCGATGCGATGTTCGCCCAGGTTGTTGCGCTCGTTCTGGTGATTTCCGGGGCTGTTGACCTGTTTGTGGGAATCCGCCAACGCCGCTTCAACGTCGTTGGGAAAGATCTCATCGTGGTCGGTGCAGTGGGAATGACCTCGGGATTGTTGCTTCCGCTTTTCCAGGACGCTGGGGCGCACGCGCTGCTCGGCGTCACGGGAGGCGGGGCGATCATCATCGCTGTCGTTCTTGCGATCGCGTCGTTCGGCTTCCGGCATGATGTACGTCACGCGGATAAGGCGTCCCCGTCAACCGCGTAAACTAGACACGGCAGTCTTTCTACCCTTCGTAGAAGAATGTGCGGCGGCAATTTCTCAAGGAGTAACAGTGTCCAAATCGGTCAAGGGTGTAAAAGGCCCTCTCATCTTCTCTGCTGTCCTCGGGGCGGTGGCCGGTATCGTCGCGATGGTTGTCTCCACCGGTGGTGGAACGAGGGAACTCAGGGTTGATATCGGCCTCACCGCTGCCGGTATCGCGTTCATTGCGGCGCTGGTGGTCTGTGCGCTGCTCCTGATGACGGAGAAGCCCAACGCTGATCACCTGGGCAAGGGAACCGGCATCAATCGGTCATCGTCGAAAATCCAGGGCGGCGCAGGCAACCTCGATAAGGACGGAAACATCAAAGGGACGCCGCGCGGCGGCCCGGACAGCCCTCGCTGACCCTGCCCGCTGGCCCGTCGTTCGCGCCCAGGTCCAGAAAAGTGGCTGCACTGCAGGCCCAGGTCCAGAAAAGTGGTGGCACTGCAAGTGCGCTGTTGGGCAACCACTGGTATGCGGGTGCGGGACTTTTCTGGCCCCGAGGGGTTACCCCGTAGCCGATTTTCGGGCCCGGTAGGCCTTGACGTGGGCGCGATTCGCGCAATTTCCGGTGTCGCAGTACCGTTTCGAGCGGTTCCGGCTCAGGTCCAGCACCACGGCGCTGCAGTCGTCGGCCGCGCAGATCCGCAGCCGCTCCATTTCATGGGTCCTGATGACATCGACCAGCGCCATCGCCGCTTCGGTTGCCATTCGGTCCTCCAGCGGAGCCTCGGGCCCGGTGGCATGCAGGTGCCAGTCCCAGTGATCATGACGTACCAGTTGGGGAAGGGCGCGGGCGTCGCTCAGCATCCGGTTGACGTGCGCGACGGCGTCGTCCTCCGTTGACGTCCATACCTCCTCCAGCTCTGCCCTGAGCTGCACCACCGCAGCCAACTCGTTGGCAGTATGGGCGCGCGAGCCGGAGAAGTCCTGTTCCGCCAGGAATCGGTCGAGGTCCGCCAGCGTTGTCAGCTGGTCGGTCTCCTCCTTGCCCGTGTTGATGAGCGCTGCCGCAGAGATCAACGCAACCTCTGTGTCATTAGCAAAGGTCACATTGACTCCTGACATTGTTGGGGTCTACTGTCACTACCATAATCAACTTTTGGTCATGACACTAATGAGGTTCAGCATGAAAAACGGCGCAGCGGCGGGTCTGTGGTGGGCGGTCATCTCGGCGGCGGCATTCGGCGTGTCCGGGCCGTTTGCCAAATCGCTGCTGGAAATCGGCTGGAGCCCCGGAGCCGCCGTCGGTGTGCGCATTGGTGGTGCCGCCCTGGTCTTGCTGATTCCGGTCCTGTTTGCGCTCCGCGGGCGCTGGACCGCACTTCGCGGCAGTGCACTGACCCTCATCATCTACGGTGTCACTGCCATCGCGCTCTGCCAGTTCTTCTACTTCAACGCTGTGCAGCGGATGTCAGTGGGCGTATCCCTGTTGCTGGAATACCTGGCGCCGATACTGATTGTCGGATGGCTGTGGGCGCGAAGCCGCCGGGCACCACGCCGCCTCACCGCCGCTGGTTCGGTGACGGCGATGCTGGGTTTGCTCCTGGTGCTGGATCTCACCTCGGACGAGCGGCTGGACCCGATTGGAGTCATTTACGGGCTTGCGGCGGCGGTCTGCCTGGCGGTCTTCTTCCTCATGTCAGCCAAGGCCGACGACGGCCTGCCGCCGCTGGTGATGGCAGGGGGCGGCATGGTGGTGGGCGCCGTGGCGATCGGGGTCATGGGGCTGGTGGGCATCATGCCGTTCACCTTTGAATTTCGGGATGTGACACTGGCTGGTTGGGAGACGAGCTGGCTGGTCCCCGTCCTCGGCCTGGTCCTGATCTCGACCGTGGTGTCCTACTTCACCGGGATCCTTGCCGCCCGCCAGCTCGGCTCGAAGGTGGCTTCCTTTGTGGGGCTCACCGAGGTGATGTTTGCGGTGCTCGCGTCCTGGCTGATGCTCGGTGAGCTGCCGGGACCCATCCAGCTGCTGGGCGGTCTGCTGATTATCGGCGGAGTGGTGATGGTTCGCGTCGATGAGCTACGCACGCCAGCTGATGGGATCCATCCCCTGGAGCGGGCGAACGACGTCGAACCTGTTCCGCTGCCCTAGAACCATCCCCGCCGACCGTTACTTGCCGAACCTGCGCAGCCGGAGCGAGTTGGCCACTACCAGCACCGAACTCGCGGCCATCGCCGCGCCGGCGACCATGGGGTTGAGGAAGCCGAGGGCCGCCACCGGGATTCCAATGGTGTTGTAGAAGAAGGCCCAGAACAGGTTGGTCTTGATGGTGCGCAGGGTGATCCGTGAGAGCTCGATGGCCTGGGCCACCTGCTCCAGGCTGTTCCCCATCACGGTCAGGTCGGCTGCCTCGATAGCCACGTCAGTGCCGGAGCCCATCGCGATGCCAAGATCGGCCTGGGCCAGCGCTGCGGCGTCGTTGACTCCGTCGCCGGCCATGGCCACCGTGGCCCCCTCGGCCTGAAGTTTCTGGATCGCCTGGACCTTCCCCTCGGGCAGTATCCCGGCGAGGACGTCGTCGGGGGCAATGCCGACCTGCTCCGCCACCCTCCGGGCAACTGCAGCGTTGTCGCCGGTCAGCAGGATGGGCCGGAGACCCAGTTCCTTGAGCCGCGTGATGGCGGCCGCCGACGATTCCTTGACCGTATCCTTCAGGGACACCAGCCCGGCGACGCGGCCGTCCACTGCCACCCAGATGGCGGTGGAACCTGCATCCTGCTGGTCCTGCAGTTCGGCCAGATGCTCCTGGCTGATGACGACGCCGTTCTCCTCCAACCAGCCCGAGCGCCCAGCAACCACCGTGACCTCCCGTCCGCCGTCGTCGACGGTGCCCCGGACCCCGCCGCCCGCTGAACTGCTGAACCCCGCCACCGAAGGATGCCCAGGGGCAGCAGCCGCGATCGCCTGGGCAATCGGGTGCTCGCTGGCCGCCTCGACGGCGCCAGCCAGGGCCAGGACACGCGTGCGGTCGAGTGCCCCAAGCACGACGACGTCGGTCACGGCCAGTTTGCCCGTGGTGACGGTGCCGGTCTTGTCCAGCACGATGGTGTCGACGGTCCGGGTGTCTTCCAGGACCTGAGGGCCGCGAATCAGGATGCCCAGCTGGGCGCCGCGACCCGAACCGGTCAGCAGGGCCGTCGGTGTGGCCAGGCCCAGCGCACACGGGCAGGCGATCACAAGGACGGCGACCGCGGCAGTGAACGCCGATTGAAGGTCGCCGGTAAGGACCATCCACCCGACAAAGGTCAGGACGGCAATAACCAACACAATCGGCACGAATACGGCGCTGATCCGGTCCGCCAGGCGGGCAATCGGTGCCTTGCCGCTTTGCGCCTGGCTGACCAGCCGTCCCATTTGGGCGAGGGTGGTTTCGCTGCCTACCCGGGTGGCCCGGATAATCAGGCGTCCCGAGGTGTTGATGGTGGCGCCGGTGACGACGTCGTCAACACCGACATCCACCGGCATTGACTCGCCCGTGATCAGCGAGGTGTCAACAGCACTCGCCCCATCGATCACGACGCCGTCGGTGGCGATTTTCTCTCCGGGCCGCACAACGAACTGGTCGCCGTGCACGAGGGAGTCGGCGGGCACTTTGACCTCCACGCGACGCCCATCCTGATCGCGGAGCACTGTCGCCTCCTTGGCTCCGAGGCTGAGGAGCGCTTTGAGCGCCTCCCCTGCGCGCTGCTTGGCGTTCGCTTCCAGGTAGCGGCCCAGCAGCAGGAAAGTGACGACGACGGCCGCCACCTCGAAGTACAGGGCGTGATCACTCATGGCCATACCGGCGTGTTCGGTGATCGAGGGGTCGGCTAGGAGCTGCCAGGCCGAGAAGAGGAACGCGGCCGTGACGCCGATCGAGACCAGGGTGTCCATTGTGGAAGAGAGATGGCGGGCGTTGATGGCGGCCGCCCGGTGGAATGACCAGGCAGACCAGGTGACCACGGGCAGGGTGAGAGCGAAAACCAGCCACCCCCAGTGCGGGAACTGCGCCGCGGGCACCATGGAAATGACGGCGACCGGCACCGTGAGCAGCGCCGCAACAATTAGCCGCGGCCGCAATTGCGCGGCGGTCCCCCCGTGTGACACGTGATCGGAGTGCACCGGGTCCGTGCCGTCCAGTGCTGGGTCGCCAGGGGAGCTGTGGGCCGGCCGCTTCAGTTGGGCGGTGTACCCGGTCGCATGGACCGTGTCCACGATGTCCTGATCCGATATGTTCTCGGGGACTGTGACGGTGGCGGACTCCAGCGGCAGATTCACACTCGCCTGGACTCCTTCAAGCTTCCCGAGTTTGCGCTCCACCCGTCCCACGCAGGACGCGCAGGTCATGCCCTGGATATCGAGTTCGACAATCCTGGTCGGTGGAGAGGTGGACAGCTGATCGGTGCTCATGGGGGTCCTTGGTGATGCTAGTAAGTCGAACTGCTGGAGTTAGGCGCTGTTGCGCCTAGGCGTCGTTGGCGACAACGAGGTAGCCGGCCTCGGCTACCGCTTCGCCGATCTGGTCGGGGTCGAGGTCGCCGTCGGAGGTCACGGTGGCGGTGGAGACGCCACCCTTGTTGAGGTCGACGGTGACGCTCTGGACGCCGTCGAGGGCGCTGATTTCTTCGCTGACCGAATCAACGCAGTGGCCGCAGGTCATGCCTGAAATGCTGACGGTGGTGGTGCTCATGGGTGTACTCCTTGGGTGTTGGGGGTTTGCTACCTCAGCAGGCGACTGATCGCTGCCGAGGCTTCCTGGACTTTTTCCTGGACAATTTCGGGGTTGCCCGTGAGTTGGGACTCGTTGGCGGCGCCCACCACGCAATGGGCAATATGCTCTTCAAGGAGCCCCATGCTGACCGCATGGAGGGCCTTGTTGATCGCCGACACCTGGGTGAGGACGTCAATGCAGTACTTGTCTTCCTCGATCATCCGGGCGATCCCGCGGACCTGGCCCTCGATCCGCCTCAGGCGCCGAAGATAGGCGTCCTTGTCCGCTGTATAGCCGTGTTCGATGGTGGTGTCACTCATTGGTCCTCCTCGTTCTTCATCGAACATATACCCCCTACCGGTATATTTCAAGTACCCTAGGGGGGTATCTTCATGTTCGTTCAGGGAACGTCGAGCCTGATGCAATACGTTAGAGAAGAAGGAACCACCGCCAGCACCTGGAAAACAAGGAAAAAAGATAGATGACCCTGCACCTCGAGACGTGGCAGAAGCGCCTGCTCATTGTTCTGGCCGGAGCGCTGCTGGTCTCGCTATTTGTCCTTGCTTTTGTTGCTGGCCGGATCGGTACCGGCACCGACCATCCGTCCGGCACCAGCGCCGATGCTGGTTTTGCCCGCGACATGCAGATTCATCACACCCAGGCGGTCGAAATGTCGCGGTTGGTGCGAGACCGGACCGATGACGAGGTGGTGCGCACCATTGCGTATGACATTGCGATGACGCAGCAGCACCAGATCGGTCAGATGTATGCCTGGCTGGAAGAGTGGGGGCTGCCCCAAAGTTCCTCCGCGCCCAATATGGCCTGGATGGCAGGGTCAATGGATCATCACACCGGTGGAAGCATGTTGGAGCCGAACGGCCTGATGCCTGGGATGGCTACCGCCGAGCAGCTGCAGGAACTTGCTGATGCTTCGGGAGTCGAGGCAGAGCGGATTTTCCTGACGCTGATGATCACCCACCATGAGGCAGGCGCCGAGATGGCGCAGGCAGGCGCGGAGCTTGCCCAGGAGCCCCGGGTGAAAGGTGCTGCCGAGAAGATGGCTGTAGCCCAGGTCGCCGAAATCACTGCAATGGAAGACATGCTGGACAAGCTCTAGCAGCACCGACGGTACATTTGTTTCAAACACACTCAAGGAAAAAGGATTTACGCGTTGAACAAGAAGCGAGCCCAGGACAATGCCGACCGCCAGGCGCGGTTGGCTGCCATCCAGTCCAAGCAGCGCGCCAGCGACCGCAAGCGCACCACTCTGATCCTTGGTGGCATCGGCGCGGTGGTCGTGGCGATCATTGTCGCGGTGACCATTGTGATTGTGGGTCAGGTGCAGGAGAACCAGCGCATCGAAGCGCTCGCCAGCAAGCCCATCGAAGGCCTCCAGGAATTTGATGGCCTGACGAACAACCACGTCGACGCCCCTGTTGAGTACGAGCAGTCTCCACCCGTGGGCGGAGATCACAACGCCGTCTGGACCAACTGCGGCGTCTACACCTCGGAGCTTCCCAACGAGAACACCGTCCACTCGATGGAGCACGGTGCCGTATGGATCACCTATCAGCCCGATCTGCCTCAGGACGAAATTGATGCCCTGACCGACCTCGTGGGGTCCAGTGGGTACGTCCTGCTCAGCCCCTACGCCGATCAGGAGTCGCCCATTGCCGCGAGTGCCTGGGGCCTACAGCTCGGCGTTGACACCGCCGACGACGACCGTCTCGCGGTCTTCCTGGAGCGGTACATTCAGGGCGAGCAGACCCTTGAGCCGGGCGCTGCCTGCTCCGGTGGCATCACCCCTTCGGCCTAGGGTTGCCGGGAACGAATCTGCCGGGCGTACGTGGGAAGACATGCTCCCCACGTACGCCCGCGGTTTCCTAAGCGCGCCGCAGGCTCCACAGGGCCAACGCGGCTGCGAACAGCATGAGCGCTGCCCCAATACTTGAGGTGAGCACCACTCCGCTGTCGAAGGCGTGGAAAGCCGAATCGAGCAGCCGACTGCCGCCGTCGGCCGGTAGCGCGGCGGCCACATTCACCGCGCCGCCCAGTGTTTCGGTCGCGGTAGTCACCTGGTCCGGGCTCAAGCCCTCCGGAAGGACCAGGTTGCGCTGGTAGGACGCGAGCAGCACGCTACCCAGCAGGGCCGTGCCGAATACCGAACCAACCTCGTAGGCGGTTTCGGATACTGCTGACGCCGCTCCGGCCTTTTCTGCGGGCACCGTTGCGAGGATCAGGTCGTTGGACACCGTCTCGGATGCACCGACACCCACACCAAGCAGCATGAACGCGAACAACAAGATGGCGGCCGACCCACCCTGACCGGTGACCGCCACGAAGGCGTAAGCTGCGGCGGATAGCAGCAAGGCGATGGGTACAACTACGCGCGGCGGCACCCGGCGGACGATGGGAACCACCGTGAGTCCCGCAATGATCGTCATTACCAGGCCGGGAACCAGAACCAGGCCCGCGTTCAAGGGGCTCAGCCCAAGGACCAGCTGCAGGTGCTGCGACACGAAGTAGATGAACCCCACCAGGGAGAAGATCGCCAGCAGATTTACCAGCACCGCCCCCGTGAAGGCGCGCACCGTGAACAGCCGCACGTCGAGCATGGGGTTCGATCGGCTGAGCTGGCGCCTGGTGAACAGCGTGCCCGCCGTAAGTCCGATGACGACGGCGGCGACGGTGACCGTCACCGAGTCCCCCTTCGCGAAGTTTTTGATCGCGAAGACGATGGGCAGCATGGTGGTCACGGAGAGGACGATGCTCAAGTAGTCCACCCGCCCCGGGTTGGGGTCCTTCGATTCCGGAACCAGCGCCGGGGTGAGCGCCAGCATCAGCACCAGTACCGGGACGGCCAGTAGGAATACCGACCCCCACCAGAAGTGTTCCAGAAGTGCGCCGCCGACTAGCGGTCCCATGGCTGCGCCGGCCGAGAACCCGGCGGCCCAGATAGCGATAGCGAGACGGCGCTGGTTGCGATCGGTGAAGATGTTCCGCAGCAAGGAGAGGGTCGAGGGCATCAGCATGGCGCCGAAGACGCCAAGGCCCACCCGGGATGCGACGAGCAGTTCTGCCGTGGGCGAGTAGGCGGCGGCGACCGAGAAGACGGCAAAGCCAATGGCACCGATGATGAGGAGCTTTCGGCGGCCGAAACGGTCGCCGAAGCTGCCCATTGCGACCAGTAGCCCCGCCAGGACCAGGGGATAGCTATCGATGATCCACAGCAGGGTGGTGCCGCTGGTGTTGAAGGCCAGGGAGATGGCGGGGGTCGCGAAAGCGAGCACCGTGTTGTCTACCGCAACCAACAGGACGGGCAGCATTAGAACAACAAGGGCGGTCCACTCGCGCCTCCCCGCCCGGCCGGGAGCGGGGTGCTGTGCTGCCGCTCCGGTTGACGGCTCGGTGAAGTAGGTCGATGTGCTCATCACTCGAGGCTATACCGTCCAGCCGGTACAGTAAAATTTGAAGCACCGTTACGATGAATGCATGGCCAGTTCCAAAGAGCGCATCCTCGACAGTTTCGAAAACATCCTTATCCGCGACGGGGAGCGGGCTGCCACCATGGAGGCGGTGGCCGCCTCAGCTGACGTGTCCAAGGGCGGTCTGCTGTACCACTTTCCGTCGAAGGAGGCGTTGGTCGATGCGTTGGGGGAGCGGCTACTCGCTCTTTCCGCACGGGACCGGGAGCTGATGGCCGCCGACCCCGACGGTGCGGCACGCTACTACGTCCGGACCTCTGTCTATGAAGACAGCGCTTTGGATCGCGCGCTTGTGGCGATGGCGCGACTGGCCCAGCAGGGGCACCCGAAGGCACAGCAAAACTTCGCCCAGATCCAGTCCTTGTGGCTCGAGGCACTTGAGTTGGCACTAGGGAGCCATCCGGTGGCCCGTGCAGTGAAGCTGATGGGTGACGGCCTCTACTATGACGCGGCCTTCTTTGCGGGCAGCGGCGCGGATCAACGATCCGCGGATGAAATGGAGCAACTCCTGGAGCTGGTTGACCTTCTTCAGGCGCCCCAGCGTCGGGGCGCCTGACCTGGCCTACTGGTCCAACAGTTCGGCGGCGAGTTTCCGGACCCGCTCGTCCAGGTCGTTCCGCACCCGTTCAACACCCGTCGCATCGAGATCAGCGGGATCCTCAACCTGCCAGTCCTCATAGCGTTTTCCCGGGTAGATCGGGCAGGTATCGCCGCAGCCCATGGTAATGACGACGTCGGCCGCACGCACCACGTCATCGGTGAGGGGCTTGGGGAAGTCGGCACCGAGATCTATACCGAGTTCCTTCATGGAGTCGACCACGTTGACGTTGAGCTGTTCGGCGGGCATGGATCCCGCGGAACGGACATTGATCCGACCTTCTCCGTAATGTCTGAGCAGCCCAGCCGCCATTTGTGAGCGTCCGGCATTCTGCACACAGACGAACAGCACCTCGGCTTTTCCGCTGGGACGAATGCCCTGGGAATGGGCGAGGGCGTTGAGTCGGTCCTCAGCGAAGTGCTTGGTGATGGAGGCGAGATAGGTCTTGATCTTTGCCGTGCGGGCGAGAGCTGTGTAGGACTCGAAGACGTACCGATCCACCATCTCCGGGGTGAAGACGCCATCAAACCTGCCAGCCAGTTCACCGCTAATCCGGTGTAGGACGTGTTCGTCGTTGATCAATCCGGGCATCGGGTCGGGCTTGGTGGACATCATTGCTCCTTGGTGGTCAGTAGTCAGGATCGTTGGAGCGGCCGTGCGCCGTTCCAGTAGGAACTCCTACGGTCACGAGCTGCGGTGTGCTGCAGCAGCTGTCTGCCGCTGCTTCAGCAGCGGGGGCGGGGGCATCACAGGAGCCCCCCAGGTCGGTGCTGCACACTCCCGTTTCCGGCAGTTCCAGTTGGACATCCTCTGAGGCTGCCGTATCTCCTGCGATTGCTGCGACCACTGACCGCACCTGCTCGTAGCCGGTGGCCAGCAGGAAGGTGGGAGCACGGCCGTAGCTTTTCATCCCGACCAGATAGAAGTCCTTGTCGGGGTGGGCGAGCTCCTTGGCGCCGTGAGCGGGGACCGTTCCGCAGCTGTGGAACTCGGGATCAATCAGTGGCCCCAATGCGCGCGGTGCCTCGACCGCTGGGTCCAATTCCAGACGAAGTTCGCGAAGGATGCCGAGATCTGGCCGGAAGCCGGTCGCTGGAATCAGCAGGTCCACCTCGACTGAGTCATCGATGGTGTGGACAGTCAGGGTGTCACCGGTTGAGAAGCTGCTGATGGTGAAGTTCGTTTTGAGCTCCACTACGCCGTCGTCGACCAGTTTGCGCAGCCGGGAGCCGAGCTGGCCGCGGGCTGGGAGGCCGTCAAGGTCGCCGCCCCCGTAGAGCCGTTCAGCGGAGCCGGTGCCGCGGACTGCCCAGATGAGGGTGGTGGACTCGGATGCCCGGGCCACCTGTCCCAGTGCGATCAGGGTGTTCGCTGCGGAATGACCGGCACCGACCACCATGACCCGTTTGCCTTCGAACCTGTCCCGGTCATCGCCGGTCACATCAGGCAGCGGGTGAGTGATGAACCGTGCCGCCTCTGCCTCCCCATGGGCGGGGAGTCCACTCTGGCCGAGAGGGTTGGGTTGGTCCCAGGTGCCGGACGCATCGATGACGGCGTGAGCAAGATGATCCTCGACCCCGTAAGGGCCTTGCACGCGAACCAGGAACGGCTGGGTGTCGCGGCCCTTGGTGCGGGTTTTGTCCATGCCCTGACGGGTCACGGCGACGACGCGGGAGTTCAGGTGCAGTGCCTCGGCGATGGCCGGGACGGCGGCGAGCGGCGCCACGTAGTCGGCGACCAGTTCGGACCCGTAGGGCAGCGCCGTTCCCCGCGGCGAGGTCCAGCCGGTGGGCTCGAGCAGGCGCCGGGCGGCGGCGTCGACGTTGAACTGCCACGGTGAGAATAAGCGGATGTGGCCCCAGTCGCTGATGGCTGCGCCCGGCGTCGTGCCGGCCTCGAAGATGAGGGGGGTCAGTCCGCGCTCCAACAGGTGAGCCGCAGCGGCGAGACCGATCGGTCCGGCGCCGATGATGACGACTGGGAGTCCGCTCATGCGGGGATCAGTTCTGCGATCAGCGCTTCGACGCGGCCCTTGATGGTGTCGCGGATGGGTCGAACCGATTCGACGCCCTTACCCGCCGGGTCTTCCAGTACCCAGTCTTCATACCGTTTCCCGGGGAAATAAGGGCATTCGTCGCCGCAGCCCATGGTGATCACTACATCGGAGTCCTTGACGGCGTCATCGGTCAGGACCTTGGGGATCTCGGCTGACATGTCGATGCCCAGTTCACGCATGGCCTCGACTGCCGACGGGTTGATGGAATCGGCTGGCTGCGAGCCTGCCGATCGGACCTCAATCCGGCCTTCGGAAAGTGTGGTCAGGAAGGCAGCCGCCATCTGTGACCGCCCGGCATTGTGGACGCAGACGAAGAGGACTGAGGGTTTTGTCGATGAATCAGACATGAGAGGTTTCCTTTGATGGTGTCAGGGAGTCGGTGGAAAAGAAGCGCTTCCGCGCCCACAGGGCCACATAAACCAGTGCAACAAGAACTGGAACTTCAATCAAGGGTCCGACGACGCCGGCGAGGGCCTGACCGCTGGTGACCCCGTAGGTGCCAATGGCGACGGCGATGGCCAACTCGAAGTTGTTGCCAGCGGCGGTGAAGGCGAGGGTGGTGGTTTTGGCGTAGCCAAGGTTCAGGAGCTTGCCGATCACCATTCCTGCGGCGAAGACCACCAGGAAGTAGATCAGGAGGGGCAAGGCAATACGGGCGACGTCGAGCGGCCGGGCGAGGATTTCATCGCCCTGGAGGGCGAAGAGGATGACGATGGTGAACAGGAGACCGTAGAGTGCCCACGGTCCAAGCTTGGGGAGGAACTTCCCTTCGTACCAGTCGCGGCCTTTGGTGCGTTCGCCGATGGTGCGGGTCAGGAATCCGGCCAGAAGTGGTATTCCGAGGAAGATGAGGACGCTAATGGTGATGGCCCAGAAGGAAAAGTCTGCGCTGGTGGTTGGCAGGCCAAGCAGGCTCGGCAGCCCCTGCAGGTAGAACCAGCCCAGTGCTCCGAACGCGAAGACCTGGAAGACCGAGTTGATGGCGACGAGAACGGCCGCCGTCTCACGGTCACCGCAGGCGAGGTCGTTCCAGATCATCACCATGGCGATACAGCGGGCCAGGCCGACAATAATCAGGCCGGTGCGGTACTCGGGCAGATCGGGGACGAAGACCCAGGCCAGGATGAACATGAAGGCGGGGGCTGCGACCCAGTTGATCACCAGGGAAGTGATCATGAGCTTCCGGTCCTTGATCACGGCGCCGGTTTGGTCGTAGCGAACCTTTGCCAGCACCGGATACATCATCACCAGGAGGCCGAGGGCGATGGGCAGGGACACTGAGCCGACAGCCAGGGAATCCAGGGCACCGGCCATGCCGGGGATGAACTGGCCGAGCGCTATGCCCACCACCATGGCGGCGATGATCCACACCGGAAGCAGCCGATCGAGGGTGGACAGTTTGCCGGCCGTTTCTTCGGCGGGAAGGGTGTGAGTACTCAAGGGGCTCCGTTGAACTGTGGTGAATGACGGTCGCATGGATCGATGGTCTTCGATGCCTGAAGTATTTCCCAGGACATCGACGAATGTCAATGTCAGTGCATAATAGATGGATGACTACAGCCATGAGCACAACGCCGGAGGCGCTCACCGCCTGCTGCACACCCACGGGTGAGCCTGCAATGTCGGAGGAGACGGCGTCGTCGTTGGCTGCCCAGTTCAAGGCGATCGCTGATCCCAACCGGCTTCGGATGGTGTCGATCATCTCCTCGAGCGAGAACGCCGAGGCGTGCGTCTGCGATATTACCGAGCCGTTGAACCTTGGGCAGTCGACCGTGTCGCATCACCTGAAGATCCTTGTGGATGCCGGCGTCCTGACGCGCGAGAAGCGCGGTGTGTGGGCCTACTATTCGCTCGTGCCGGGGGCGCTGGACAGCCTCGCTGGGGCGCTCACCGGTCGCCCCTGAACGGAGCTAGTCCCTGCCTGCCCGGGGTGGGCGTCAAGAGGTCCTGCTCGCTTTGTCGGGGAACGGTGAAACGCCGACAGGACTAAACTGCCGGACAACTGACGATGGGAGCAGTGATGCAAAGAGGAAAGTGGCAGGGGCACGTCTTTATCGGAATGAGCGTCGACGGGATGATCGCCCGCGCAGATGACGACCTCGACTGGCTTACCGGCAGCCCCAGCGACGCTGCAGATCCGGAGGAGGCAGGGTTCTCGGACTTCATGCAACTGGTCGATCACATGGTGATGGGCCGCAGCACCTATGACATCGTCAATTCCTTCGGCGAGTGGCCCTACGGCGACACCAAGGTTCTGGTGCTCAGCACCACCCTTGAGTCCGACGATCCCCGGATCGAGGTGGTGCGTTCCCTCACCGAGGCACTGGCGAGGCTCGACGACGGCGGCGCCCGGCATGTCTACGTTGACGGCGGCAGAACGGTGCGGACGTTCCTGGCGGAGGGCCTCATTTCCACTTTGACGCTCACTCGGGTGCCGGTGCTGATCGGTGACGGTAAGCCCCTCTTCGGCTCAGTTCCCGCCGACATCCAGTTGACCCACGAGGAGACCAAAGTCCTGACCGGCGGTGCCGTCCAGTCCCGTTACCGGGTGAACGGTCCAGCAGGCAGCACATCGTGAGTATCGGCCCGGCTCGGCTCAAAAACACCCGGCACGGACTCAGAAAAGTGGCCGGGCCGCAGCCAAGTGGTGTCGCCACCGCGAAGCTGCGGGTCCAGCACTTTTCTGGGCCGAGAAGGGGCTAGTCCAGCGGTGAGAACTCGATCCACCGCGGCCCCGGGGAGCAGCCATGGCTCCCGCGGTCGTGCAGCAGTCCGCTCTGCGGGTCGATCGCGTACAGGGTTATCCCGTCCGAGGCCTCCCCGCATGCCAGCAGAAATTCACCGCTAGGGTCGATGTTCATCCCGCGAGGCTGGGATTGCGTGGGGGCGGTGTCGACCAGCGTGAGCGTGCCATCGGGTGCCACGGCGACGACGGCGATGGTACTGCTGGTGCGCTCGGTGCTGTACAGGAAGCGACCGTCGGGGGACACCTGCAGCTCAGCGCACCAGATGGCGTTGGCTGCCGGTTCGGGCCCGGACCCGTCCCGGACCCGTCCGGGCACCAGATTCAGTGAGGGGGAAATCGAGGAGATCCGCTGCTGCTCGGTCAAGGCGCCAGACTCGGGGTCCCGGGCGAACGCCGCGATCTCCCCGGACATTTCGTGGAGCGCGTAGAGCGTCGCGCCCGACGGTGAGAAGCGGAGATGACGCGGGCCGCTCCCGGCAGGGGTGGCAATCTGGCCGTGATCAGTCAGCGTGCCCGTGGCCGAGTCCAATGCCCACCAGGCAATGAGGTCATCACCCAGGGCGGTGGCGTAGGCAAACCGGCCATCGGGGCTCGTGACGACGGCGTGGGCGTGGGCCCCGGGAGCCTCGGAGGTGGCAGTGTCCGGCACCATCCCGCCGTCGCCGTCGAGCTTCATCACACTGACCAGGTGGTCAGTGTAGGAAGCGCCCAGCAGGTGGCTGCCCGATGGGTCGACACCCAGATAGGCCATCCCGGCAACCAGATCGGCGTTATGAGCCGTGGCGAGGCTGCCTGAGCTTGAGTCGATGGATAACGCGGTGACCGAGGGCGGGGAGGTGGCGAGAGCGGCGTAGAGCACTCGGCTGGAGGGGTGCATCGCGAGGCATTGAACCTTCACGCCCAGCGGCAAGGACTGGCCGGTCGTCAACGTTCCGGAGGTTGTGTCCAGCTGGAAAGTATCGATGCTCCGGCCGTCGGCGCAGGCAACATGTACGGCGAATCGAGTCATATGGCTCAGCCTAGCAACCGAGCCGCAGGACTCCCCGGATGTGCGAGCATTGCAGCGGTGCAGATGCACGTCAGGCGGGACGAAGGAGTTGCAATGCACGTTCAGTTGGTATTCCCCCACCAGCTCTTCGAAGAGCACCTGGAGGCCCCCTCGTCGCACCGGTTCATTCTGGTTGAAGACGACCTCTTCTTCCGCCAGTACCGCTTCCACCAGCAGAAACTGGTCCTGCACCGGGCGAGCATGCGCCTTTTTGCACAACGCCTGAAGGATTCAGGTCACGCTGTGGATTACCTTGAAACGTCAGCAACCCAGGCGAGTCAGGACCGGCTGGGCGCCCTTCTGGGCGAACTTGGCGCCACACGGTGTACCTACTATGAAGTCGTCGACGACTGGCTGAACCAGCGGCTCGCCACGACCCTCGGTGACCTTGGTCTGCCTGCTCAGATCGAAACCAGCCCCGGTTTCCTGCTCAGTAGTGAAGACATCAGCGGCTACTTCAGGGACAACGGTTGGCGCATGCAGAACTTCTACGAGTGGCAGCGCCGCCGGCTGGGCATCCTGGTCGAGCCCGATGGCAGCCCGATTGGTGGGCGTTGGAGCTTCGACTCGGAGAACCGCAAGAAGCTTCCGAAAGGGATGACGCTGCCGGACCTTCCCGTGTTTGACCGTTCGGATGAGGTGCTGAGTGCGCTGGAGTGGGTGGCTCAGGAATTCCCCGACAACCCAGGAGCAGCGGCCGGGTTCAACTGGCCGGTTACCCACCAGGAAGCGGCCGCTGCCCTGGAAGCGTTCCTGAATGACCGGTTCACGAAGTTCGGCCCCTATGAGGACGCCATCTCGGCCCCTGATTCCTTCCTGTTCCATTCGGTGCTGAGCTCAAGCCTGAACCTGGGTCTGCTCAGCCCCCTGGAAGTGGTTGACGTGACCCTGGATCATGCCGCGCGGCATGACACACCACTTGCCAGCGTCGAGGGCTTCATCCGTCAGGTCATCGGGTGGCGCGAATACATGCGCGCCTCCTACCTGCTGCGTGGCCGTGAAATGCGCACCATCAATAACCTCGGGTTTGAGCGTCGCCTCGACGACGGCTGGTGGACCGGGGAGACCGGGCTGGAGCCGGTCGACGTCGTTATCAAGCGAGTTGACGCCACCAGCTACGCGCATCATATTGAGCGACTGATGGTGCTCGGCAACGCAATGGCCCTGTTGCGGATGCACCCGGACGACGTCTACGAATGGTTCATGGCGATGTTCATCGACGCCTACGACTGGGTGATGGTCCCGAACGTTTACGCGATGAGTCAGTTCGCGGCCGGCAACATGATCACGACCAAGCCTTACGTGAGCGGCAGCAATTACCTGAAGAAGATGAGCAATTTTCCACCGGGCCCGTGGCAGGACAGCTGGGATGCGCTCTACTGGCAGTTCGTGAATGATCACCGCGAAATGTTCAGCCGGAATCCACGGTCCTCCATGATGGTCAGCCTCTATGACAAATTCGACGACGACAAGAAGGTGCGCCTGCAGAACGAGGCAGCACGGTGGTTGCAGGGCAAATAGGCGCATCACCGCCGCGGGCTGCATAGCGCACGCGTCGTGACGAGACCACCCGATACGGGTGAGCCCTGAAGGAGACCTTGATGGCAGGATGGGCCTCACCGAAGCGGGTAAGAAGCCCGAGAGAAAGTGAAATGCTCATGATCCGGTTTCTGTTCCATGTCCTCATCAATTTGGTTACTGCGGCCGTCGGTCTACTTCTGGCCGCGTGGCTTGTCCCCGGTGTGACTCTGCAGCTTGCGGGTTTCATCGTCGCCACTCTGGTATTTGCCTTCGCGCAGGGCATCCTGGGGCCCTTTGTTTTCAACGTCGCGCGACAGTACGCGTCGCCCATCCTGGGTGGGATAGGGCTGGTGACCACGCTGATCGCCCTTTTCGTCGCCTCCTTCTTTCAGGGAGGACTGGAAATTCGAGGTGTCTCCGCCTGGGTGCTCGCAACTCTGATCGTGTGGATTGTCACCGCGCTAGGAGGCTGGATCCTCGGAGCGATCTTTCTCAAGAACAGGAGCGCACGGCGCAAAGCTGAAACTCAATAGCGGAATGACCGGTGATGTCGCGCAGCGAGGGTCGGGGGATTCCGCCCCGAGGAAATGAGGCACGTGCAGATTGCCGTCGTTGTCTTGGTGAGCTATTGGATTCTGGGGGGTGTTGCCGCTCGGGGTGGCGTACTAAGGTTGGATTGTTAGGGTCAGACGGGTAGAGGGCGTCTGTCATAGTGCACGCTCCAACGAAGGAATCACTCATGACCGAAAACATTTCCCCCGCCAGCCAGGACCACCACAACATCCGGGACTGGGCAGATCTTGCCGAGGAAATGTGGACGTACCTCACCGGCAAGGGCGCAGCCGTAAATTACAGCTTCATCGACATGACCGTCGAGGTACCCCGGGATATTGGTCCCGACGCCCCTCGCGCCACATGGAAGCTGAACGGAACGTTGCGGGTCACAACCAGTGACAACGATGCAGCGGGCTCAGACACCCACCGCAGCTGAGCCATGACCGCAAAGATCCGGTTGGAGATCGATCTCGAATTTTCGGTGACCGAACCAGCAACGCCGGACCGAGCCCCCTCAACCATCAACGGGACCGTCAAGGCGGACGGATCGACCGTCGAGGTGTATCTCGATACGCCCGAGGCGTTTGGCGGGTCTACCCTTCCCAGCCTCGACGCCGTCCGGGAGTTGGCCAAAGCGTTCGCTGACCAGGGCGTTGCCGTATCGGTGTCCGGCCCCAAGGGTAGCCTCGTAAGCCTCGGCGCCGTCAAGGTCTCGCGGGCACAGCGGCTCCTGACCCGGTCACCCCACATCCGGCTGGGATCCCTCAGCGCACTCAAACCCATGGCCAAAAGCGTGCGGGCCTCAGGGAAGTCCGACGCCACCAACCTGCTGCCGCCGTCGACCCCGTTTCCCCTGGTGCCCACGGTGAACCGGAAGATCCGTCGGCGGGTGACCACCACCCACCACACGCCCGGCAGTGGGCGCGCCCGGCTGATCTTCGTCCAGGATTCAGCGACCTGGAATGGGCAGGTGCCACGGGAGTTCAACCTGGGGCCGGTGTCCACCACGATCGGCAGTGGAGACGGTGTCGATCTGGTATTGCCCGGCCTGGACGCCGTGCACGCCGAAGTGGTGCATAACGACGCCGACGAGTACGTGCTCATCCCGCATGGACCGGTCAGCGGCAGCGTCAACCCCTCGGGGCCGTCGGTGCTCCGGACCGGGGCGCGCATCCAACTGGGTCAGTGGTGCCTCGCCTATTTCCGTGAGGAGTACGCCGATCATGGGCGGCCATTCGGCGGTCGCAGCGGAGGGGAACTGGCATACCAGCGACCGCAGTTCGATCCGCGCACCGGCAGGACCGAGGGTGACGGCTCAGAAGGCGTCGGGGACTTCCGCCGCCGGCCGCGCTAAACCGCGCGGTGGACAGCATTGAACTGCTGCTCGATGAGGGATCCGAGCAATTCATCCTGCGCGAGTGGGAGGCGCTTCAGGCGGCTGGACTGCCCAGCAGGGCTTCCCACCGTTCTCCACATAACCGTCCGCACATCACCCTCGTAGCCGCACCAGCCATCACCGGCAATCGGGATGAGCAAACGGGGGCAGGTCTGAACCTGCCCCTGGCGTTCACCTGCGGTGGGATGTTGCTGTTCAACGCCGGGCGGAAGGGCTACGTGCTGGCACGGCAGGTGATCTGCACCGCCGAACTGCTGATGCTCCATCGCGGAGTGCACGACGCCGGTGCGGTGGCTGGCGCGGCGCACACCTCACTGCCCGGCAGGTGGATCCCGCACATTACGCTCGCGAACGCGGTGCCGGGAGAGCAGCTGGCAGCAGCGCTCGACGTCGTCGGCGCACCCATGCCCGAGGGCAGCGTGGTGGGGGCACGGCGCTGGGACAGCCAGGCCAAGACCATCACCTCACTGGCTCATCTCACCAACGCGACGAGCGGCTAGGTCAACAACCAGGCAATCACAATCAGGGCTGGCACCGACAGCATCGACGAAATCAGGATGACGTCCCTCGCGACAGTGATTCCGCGGTTGTATCGGCCAGCGAACAGGAACACGTTCTGGGCGGCGGGCAGGGCGGCCATGACCACCGCGCCAAACACCAGCTCATCATCCAGCTGAAACAGGAAGTTGCTGAGCAGGTAGGCAGTCGCGGGCATGACGAAGGTTTTAATGAGGGTCGCCACGATGACCTCGGTGCGGCCCTCGCTGGCACGCAGCGGGCGGCTCCCCCGCAGCGACATGCCGAACGCCAACAGTACGAGCGGGACCGCCGCCCCGCCCAGCAGCGCCAGCGGTTCCCAGATCAGTTGGGGCACGTCGAGGTCAGCCCATCCGACGGCCAAACCAATGAATGAGGCAACGATCATCGGGTTGCGAAATGGCTGGGTCAGAACGTTTTTGACCGAGGGCTTCCGTCCCGAGGAGAGGTCAAGAATGGTGAGATAGAGCGGAGTCAACAGAAGCAACTGCACCAGCAACACCGGGGCGACGGCCGTCGCGTTGCCCAGCGCGTAGACAGCGATCGGGATGCCGATGTTATTGGCGTTGACGTAGGAGCCTGCCATCGCACCGATGACTGTTTCGGCCGCTGGGCGCCGGAACCAGATCCGGCTCACCACTACATACAGGAGCGCCGCGACCACGGCAGTGATAAGCGCGATTGGCAGGTAGGCGGACAGGACCGACGTAAGGTCAGCGTCCGCGAGAATGGTGAACAGCAGGGCCGGATTGGTGATGAAAAAGGCCGTCTGGGTGAGAGCCTTTACGGTCTCGGGCCCACCGATCCGCAGGCGGGCAGCAATATAGCCCGCCAGGATCACCGCTCCGACAATCGCGAAGCCCGCCAGTACGCCGCTCAAAGGCCCTCCGACCGCAGTTGATGATGGGGAAAGTTCGGATGAGACCCGGGGCCTCGGGGTGCATCCGTCCCGTCGCTGTGGGGTCGTTCGGTCGGTACTACCTGAGGTGGCCGACGAGCTGTTCAGCGATCCCCGTGTAGGTGGCGGGAGTCAATGCCATCAGTCGGGTCTCCGCCTCGGCTGAAAGCCCCAGGCCGGAAACGAACTCCTGCATCCGGGCGCCATCGACACGCTGTCCACGGGTCAGCTCCTTCAGGCGCTCGTAGGGGTCATCCATACCCGGGACACCGGCGATGCCCTCGGCCCGCATGACCATCTGAACGGCTTCACCGAGTACTTCCCAGTTGGAGTCGAGATCAGCGGCCAGCACTGGACCAGCGACGTCGAGCCGCTCCAGGCCCTTCGCCACATTCGACAGTGCCAACAGCGAGTGACCGAACGCGACACCAATGTTCCGCTGCGAGGATGAGTCGGTGAGGTCACGCTGCCACCGTGAGGTGACCAGGGTGGCCCCCAGTACGTCCAACAGGGAACAGGAGATTTCGAGGTTCGCTTCGGCGTTCTCGAATCGGATCGGGTTCACCTTGTGCGGCATCGTGGAGGACCCGGTGGCGCCTTCCACCGGAACCTGGGCGAAATACCCGATCGAAATGTAGCTCCACACATCGGTGCAGAAGTTGTGCAGGATCCTGTTGAAACGAGCCACATCCGCGTAGAGCTCAGCCTGCCAGTCGTGGGATTCAATCTGGGTGGTCAGCGGGTTCCAGGTCAGCCCCAGCCCCTCGACGAAATCCCGTGACACCCGCTGCCAATCGGCACCGGGAACGGAGGCGTAGTGGGCGGCGAAGGTGCCGGTCGCACCGTTGATCTTGCCAAGGTACTCAGTGCGTTCGATCCGTTTGAGCTGGCGGTCCAACCGGTGCGCGACGACGGCGAGCTCCTTGCCCAGCGTGGTCGGAGTTGCTGGTTGACCGTGGGTGCGCGAGAGCATGGGTACGGCTGCCGACTCGCGTGCCATTCCAGAGATCTGGGCAGTCAGGGCCCGGGCGGCGGGTAGCCAGACGTTCTCGACGGCACCCTTGATTCCCACGGCGTAGGAAAGGTTGTTGATGTCCTCCGAGGTGCAGCCGAAGTGGACCAGAGGTTTGAGGGCCGATATTCCGATTTCGGGGAGCCGGCGTCCGATGAAGTACTCCACCGCTTTGACGTCGTGGACTGTCACCCGTTCCAGTTCGGCGAGCTCGGCGACCGATTCTCCGTCGAAACCGGTCACGATCTCCCGGAGTGCCGCCTCCTGATCGGACGTCAGGGGTGCGGTTCCCGGCAGGACGGCATTGCGGGTGAGGTGGATCAACCACTCCACCTCCACATGGACGCGGTCCCGGTTCAATGCTGCCTCTGAGAGATAGTCGACCAGGGCCGCCACGGCACCGCTGTACCGACCGTCCAGCGGGCCGAGAGCCAGCGGAACGCCCGACTGGGTTGAAGTCGATGCGAGGTTTACTCGGGAAGTATCAGCCATACCCAGATCATTTCACGATCTGGAGGGTGCCTGCTGTCGTGTGACTTGCCCCCGCCTCCAGCCAACGCACTGCGCCAGCTCACATAGCAACGCTTTCGCCCACGGCTGCCCTGCTGCGGGGGTACCGTTCGAGTGATACAGCCCCGGTTAGGAGAGACAGGGAGATTCAATGAACGGTGCGGCTGGGTTACCGTGCGAGCCCTGGGCGACCGACAGTGGCACCGCAGTAGCGCTCAGCGCCCTGGTCCTGCTCCAGGCTGACGCGGTGGATAACGTAGCGTCCCGGATGGTGGAGGTTGCCGACCTTGAGTGGGAATCACCGGCGGGCCGGAACTATCGGGATTACGTTCTGGTCCAGGCGGGAGGAGTGCGCCTGTGCGGTGCACTGTTGCGAGACGCCGCGATCGGTGTCGAATCGTTCGCCGCCACGCTCAGAAGCTTCGAGTACAACCGGTACCTGGTGCAGCAGCTGCCATGAGGGCAACGGGCGACCTTTTGCCAGTCAACCCACCACCGGAACCGGTGGAGTCCGGCATCGTCGTCAACGGTGGAGTAGGAAGCATCAGGTTCCAATGGTCGGAGCTACGGCAGGGAACGGTACGGCTCGGGCTCCTGGCCGACAGCATCAGCGATATCCTCCAGCAGTGCGGGGAGCTCCAATGGCGGCTCCAAATGCTTCTCAAAGAGCAGGACCTGACCGTGCGGGGCGCGGGGGTCGGCGCCGTCACCGGCCTTGACGATGCGCGGACCGCGCTGGCGGCAGCCGAAGACGAACTGCGGGACACAGCCCAGCGGGTTGAAGCGTGCCGACTGGCCTACGAAGCGGCCGAGGCTATGGCTCGCCTGGCTTCGGGCGCAGCCAGGACCGCTCTGGGAGAGGTCGAACGGGACCTGGCTCGGGCCATCAGCCTCGCCAATGGTGGCGACCTGGCCGAACCCAGTGCGTTGAGCGTGGAACGGCTATCGCCTGTTGCCGGGCTGACACTCGACGGCTCAGTGCCCGCGTTATTGGATCGGGTCCAGGCGGTCAATGCAGACGGACCAGGAGCCTTCGAGGTGCTGAAAGTGCAGGGACCGGAGGGGTCGGTGTTTGTCGTAGTGCTGCCAGGCACCCAGGGGTCGTCCATCACCGCCAGCACCCAGCCCTTCGATCCGACCGGAATCGTCGAGGCGGTCCAGTACGACAGCATGTTTGTCACCGAGGCAGTGGGAGCGGCGCTCGCCGAATCTGGAGCCGTCCCGGGGGACCGGGTGATGGTCGTCGGTTACAGCCAGGGCGGAATGCACGCAGCGAACATTGCCCAGAACCCGGGCTTCGCTGAAACCTACCAGCTTGAGCTGGTGTTGACCGCGGGATCTCCCACCGGCCGGGAACCCTCCGGTGGGGCTCAATACCTGCACCTGGAGCATGCCGACGATTGGGTCCATCAGGTGGATGGCACCTCGAATCCCGACGAACGCGACCGGGTGACGGTGACCCTGCGGGATCCGGTCGCAGGGATTCCCGACGGCGACAAAGGGTTGGGCGCAGCGCACAAGCTGGGCACCTATCTGGCCGGGGCCGAAGCGGTCGAGGCCAGCAGCCACCCCTCAGTGGTAGCGACCGTCGCCACACTCAGGGCTGCGATCGGTACCCGGGTCCCGGCCGAACGGCATGTGTTCATAGCCCACCGCCCATCGGTTGAGGGGCGTACCTCCTCGACTGACCAGCGGCGACGGGGACATCGGTTCACGCCTGGTCCGGCCCCTGAGCCGGGCCGCTCGGTGGGTGGACCCCAGCTACCTGCGAGTGCCAGTGAGTGACCCTGCCACCATCGAGACCACGCTGATGATGAGTGAGCCGAGGACTGCGGTCCAGAAGAAATCGTCAACCGAGAACAGGATTGGGGTGAAAGAGGTCAGCCACGCGGTGAGCATCAGCATGCCTGCGTTGATGATGACGGTGAACAAACCGAGCGTCAGGATGGTGAGCGGGAGGGACAGCAATGCAACGATTGGCCGGACCAGCGCATTGACGATACCGAAAACCAACCCTACGAACAGGTAAGACAACACGACTCCGGTGGTATCCCCACTGGACGCCGCTCCTCCCACCTCGATGCCTGGAAGAAGCCAGGCCGCGACGAAAAGCGCCAGCGCATTAATGAGGATACGCACAATGAACTTCAGCATGACCCAATGCTGTCATAAGGCTCAACCCATGCCCAGCGATAAGCTGGACCTATGACTACACCAGAGCGCCAGGGCGACGACGCCGGGGCACAGGAACCTTCAATCCATCCCCGCAGCGTGTTGGGCCGCCTGCCACGCTATGCGGCCGGCAAGCCGCCGGTCGTTGTCGAGGGCCTGCAGAGCTACAAACTTTCCTCCAATGAGAACCCCCTCCCACCGCTACCGTCGGTGCTAGCGGCGATCGCGTCGCAGACGCACATCAACCGCTATCCAGACCCGATGACCACCGCGCTCCGGACGGCGCTCGCGTCGTTCCTCGCCGTCCCCGCCGATGACATTGTTGCCGGCGCAGGAAGCCTGGGCGCGTTGAATCAGGTCCTGGCCACGTTTGCGGGGCAAAACGACTACGACGCGGCCGATGAAGTGATCTATCCGTGGCGCTCATTCGAGGCGTACCCGATTTGCGTTGGGCTGGCCGGGGCGGCCGGTGTGCAGATTCCACTAAACCAGGATGGAACCCACGACCTCGAGGCAATGCTTGCGGCAATTACTGACAGGACCCGCGTCATCCTGCTGTGCACGCCCAACAACCCCACCGGACCGATCCTCAAGGCGACCGAGGTCGCCTCGTTCCTGCAGCGGGTGCCGGCGCATATCGTCGTCGTCATCGACGAGGCTTACCAGGAGTTTGTCAGGGACGCCGAGGCAGTGGACGGGCTCGCGATGTACCGGGAGCACCAGAACGTTGTGGTGTTGCGCACGTTCTCCAAGGCGCATGGCCTCGCTGGGCTTCGCGTGGGGTACTCCGTCTCGCAGCCGGAACTGACTCAACACCTCAGGGTGAGCGCCGTGCCGTTTGCAGTCTCCCAGATCGCTGAACAGGCTGCGGTCACCTCGCTGGAGCATTTCGACGAGGTGAGGGAGCGCGTCCAGGGGATTGTCGATGAGCGGACCCGGGTGGTCGAGGGCCTGCGGGCGCTGGGCTGGACTGTGCCCAACGCCGAGGGAAACTTCGTCTGGCTCGCGCTTGGCGACAACACGCCGGAATTCGCGGGACTCGCTGAACAGCGGGCCTTGTCGGTCCGCGCCTTCGGCACCGAGGGGGCCCGGGTGAGTATTGGCGAGCCCGAAGCCAACACCCGTTTCCTTGACCTTTGCGCTGCTTACCCACATGGGCCCGGCCTTTCGTAGAGCGTCATAAATGGGTTGAGCACGATCTCGTGACTAGTGTGGACGAGGTACATGCGCATGAGCGTATGTCCCAGCTATACATTCCATTCAAGGTATATAAGGACGGGGAGGGAGCACGTATGGACGTTGTGCAATCGACCGCAGCCGGGCTGGACAGCAACGGAAACGGCGTGGGTCCGGCCGGTGCTGGATTGGACACCCCGGACATGGTCCAGCTGATGACCGCAGACGGCGATCTGCGGGACGATGCTCGGTTCAGCGACTATGCCCCCGATCCGGACACCTATCAGGGCCTGTACCGGGACATGTTCCTGATCCGTCGGTTCGATCAGGAGTCGACTGCGCTCCAGCGGCAGGGCCAGCTAGCCCTCTGGGTGCCACTGACCGGCCAGGAAGCCGCGCAGATCGGCTCGGGTCGCGCAATGCAGCCACAGGACTATGCCTTCCCCACCTACCGGGAGCACGGCGTGGCACTGACCAGGGGAGTCGACTTACCGGACATCCTCAAGCTGTTCCGCGGGATCACGAACGGTGGCTGGGATCCCCGGAAGCACAACTTCCAGCTCTACACCCTGGTGCTGGCTGCCCAGACCCTGCACGCTGTCGGCTACGCGATGGGTATTCAGCGGGACCGTACCGCCGATCCTGCCGTCCCCGCGGCGGCATCGGTCGCCTATTTCGGGGATGGGGCCAGCTCGGAGGGTGACGTTCACGAAGCTATGGTCTTCGCCGCCTCGTTCAACGCCCCGGTGGTGTTCTTCTGCCAGAACAACCACTGGGCCATCTCGGTGCCCTCGGACGTCCAGACCCGGGTACCCCTGGCCCAGCGCGCCGCGGGCTACGGGTTCCCCGGCATCCGCGTCGACGGCAACGATGTCCTGGCAGTCAGTGCGGTCACCGCCTGGGCGCTGGAACATGCCCGGCAGGGCAAGGGGCCGGTGCTCATCGAGGCGTTCACCTACCGGATGAGTGCCCACACGACAGCCGACGACCCGACCAAGTATCGTGCCTCCGCTGACGAAGAATCATGGCTGGCGCGTGATCCTCTACTCCGGTTGGAAACTTATCTCCGAGCCAACGGCACCGCCGACTCGTTTTTCGAAGGACTTGAGGCGGAGGCGGCGGAGCAGGCCGGCCGGCTCCGCCGCGCGGTCCTCGCCATGGAAGCACCCGATCTTAGCCAGCGTTTCGGCACGGCTTATGCCGAGCCGCACCCCCTGGTCCAGGAGGAACTGCGGTTCTGGCAGGACTACGAGGCTGGATTCGCGCCAGAGAAAGATGGAGGTCGCTAGATGCCGGTCATGACCATCGCCAAAGCGATCAACGAGGGGCTCCGCGCCTCGCTGGAGGCTTCCCCGACGACGCTGCTGATGGGCGAAGATATCGGCGCTCTCGGGGGCGTCTACCGCGTGACCGAGGGCCTGAAAGCCGAGTTTGGCGCAGATCGCGTAGTCGATACGCCGCTTGGCGAGTCAGGCATCATCGGGACAGCCATCGGGTTGGCCTTGCGCGGCTATCGACCCGTCTGCGAGATTCAGTTCGACGGGTTTGTCTTCCCGGGGTTTAACCAGATCACCACCCAATTGGCGAAGATGCATGCCCGCAGCGACGGAATGCTCCGAGTTCCGGTGGTCATCCGGATCCCTTATGGGGGCGGGATCGGTAGCGTTGAACACCACTCCGAGTCACCCGAGGCGTTGTTTGCACACACCGCAGGACTGCGCATCATCACGCCCTCCAACCCGCAGGATGCCTATTGGATGATCCAGCAGGCCATCGAGTGCGACGACCCGGTGATCGTCTTCGAACCGAAACGACGCTACTGGCTCAAGGGGGAGGTGGACCTAACCTCCCCATCCGGGGACCCGTTCACCGCCCACGTGCTGCGTGAAGGCACGGACGCGACAGTGGTGGCGTACGGCCCGCTGGTGCCCGTTGCGCTCGCCGCCGCAGCGGCTGCAGCGGAGGATGGACACAGTATCGAAGTAATCGACCTTCGGTCGGTGTCACCGATGGATTTCGACACGGTGACGGCATCAGTCCAAAAGACGGGACGGCTGGTTGTCGCCCATGAAGCGCCCACGTTCGGCGGGATCGGCGGTGAGCTTGCGGCCCGCGTGACCGAACGCGCCTTCCTTTCGCTACAGGCCCCCGTGATGCGGGTAGGAGGCTTCCATCTGCCGTATCCCGTGGCGCGCATGGAAGAGCACTACCTGCCAGATATTGATCGGATCCTCGAATCCGTCGACCGGGCCCTGGCCTACTAGAGGAACCCCATGACACTCAATACGTTTAATCTCCCCGACGTCGGGGAAGGGCTCACCGAGGCAGAGATAGTTCAGTGGAAGGTCCAGCCAGGCAGCGTCGTCGCGATCAATGACATCATCGTCGAGATCGAGACTGCCAAATCCCTGGTAGAGCTGTCCTCACCGTACGCGGGCGTCGTCGCGGAGCTTCTAGCCACGGAGGGTGAGACCATCGACGTCGGCTCGCCGATCATCTCTGTAGCGGACGGCGACGACGACGCGCCAGCTCCCCAGATGCCCGGCGAGTTATCCACCCCGCCGGCGACCACTCATCCATCAGCCGCGACGGACGCGTCAGCCACCAGCGGCTTCACAGCCGACAGCGGACAGCACGCGGACGCCCAGGAGCCACCGGAGGCCGGCCCACTGGTGGGAACCGGCCCGAAAGCTGATGCGGTGAAGCGGCGGCCTCGACGGGCTGACGCAGAGCCAATGCAGGCCCCAACTCCGCAGTCCGCCCCGCCGGCTGACGGGGCGCAGCCAGCCAACCGGGTGCTGGCCAAACCGCCGGTTCGGAAGGCGGCCCGCGATCTCGGAATCAACCTGTCCGATGTCGAAGGGACTGGCCGCTCGGGCGAGGTGACCAAGCGGGATCTCATGAGCTACCAGGCGCAGCGCGACGCCGAACAGGACGGCGCCAATACCTTCTGGGAAGCGACCCAAAAGCCTCAGGACCAGCGGATTGAACGCGTGCCCGTCAGAGGTGTCCGCAAGGCGACCGCGAAGGCGATGGTGGACAGCGCCTTCTCGGCGCCGCACGTCAGCATCTTCGTGGACGTGGACGCCTCCCGCACCATGGAGTTCGTGAAGCGGCTCAAGGCTTCCCGGGACTTCGAGGGAATCAAGGTGTCGCCCCTGCTCATTCTGTGCAAGGCAGTCATCTGGGCCGCCGCCCGCAACCCGTCGGTCAATGCGACCTGGGCCGGTGACGAGATCCTCGTCAAGCACTTCATGAACCTGGGCATCGCTGCCGCTACTCCTCGCGGACTGATGGTTCCGAACATCAAGGATGCGCAGGACCTGACGTTGAAGGAACTCGCGATCGCCCTCAATGAGCTGGCGACCACTGCTCGTGCGGGAAAGACGCAACCAGCCCAGATGCAGGGCGGGTCTCTCACAGTCACGAACATCGGCGCACTCGGGATCGATACAGGGACGCCAATCATCAACCCGGGAGAGGTTGCAATCGTGGCCTTCGGCACGATCAAGCAGAAACCGTGGGTGCTCGACGGGGAAGTTATCCCACGGTGGATCACCACATTGGGGGGATCGTTCGACCACCGGGTGGTGGATGGCGACCTCAGCGCACGCTTCATGGCCGACGTCGCCTCCATCCTGGAGGAGCCTGCGCTGCTGCTCGACTGAGGTTGTGCCCTAGGCTGGTTTCCTATGCCAAATAACCCCAGTCCGAGCCAGCGCCCCGACCGAGAAAATTCGGGGGCGCCGTCGCCCACCGGTTCCTACCTCAAGCGGCTGTTGCCCATGCTGCTCGCCGCGTTCATCGGCTCAACCGTGCTGCAGTGGCTCTTCCCGGAACTGAACTTCGTGGTCCGGTTGCTGATTCTTGCCGTCCTGCTGCTGGCGGTCTCGGTTGTCCTGGACCGGTTGCGTTCCCGCAACAGGTAGCCTCCGCTTACGCATGATTCGATGCGATTGCTTCCTGGAAGATCGGGGCAAGACGCTCGATTCCCGTGACGATGTCCTCGCTGGAGACTGCGCTGAAGGCAAGCCGCAGCTTGTTCGACGGGGCATCGGAGGGGGTGAAAGCGGCACCGGGAATGAACACCACCCCCGCGTCGATTGCCTTGTACAGCAGGGGGTAGGTGTCGATCCCTTCGGGCAGGGTTACCCAGATAAAGAAGCCCCCATCGGGGCGCGTCCACGACACCGACGCTGGTAGGTGCTGCGCCAGGGCACTCAGCATGGTCGAACACCTCTCGCTGTACAAGGCTCGCGTGGTCTCAAGATGACCCAGCCAGTCGTAATCGCTGAGATAGGCCGAAACCAGCATCTGGGTCAGCGGGGATGGACAAAGCACCACAGCTTCGCACGCCAGATAGAACCGCCGATGCAGGTGCCTGGGCACCAACGCCCAGCCGAGCCGCACCCCGGGGGCGAAAATTTTGGAGAAGGACCCCAGATAAATGACGTCGTCGGGGTTGCCTTCGCGCAGCGGGGTCAGCGGCTTGCCATCAAAGCGCAGCAGGCCGTACGGGTTGTCTTCCAGCACGAGGATGTTGTGTTTTTTGCAGATGTCGACAATGACCTGACGGCGACTGGCCTTCAGGGTAATCCCGCTCGGGTTGTTGAAGCTGGGGATGGTGTAGAGGGCCTTGATGGTTCGGCCCTCCGACTGTAGTTCGGTGATCCGCTGTTCCAGGGCTTCGGGGATCAGGCCGTCGTCGTCCATGGCCACCGCCTGGACATCCACCTGGTATGCCTCGAAGGTGTTGAGCGCTCCGACATATGTGGGGTCCTCACACAGGATCACATCGCCTGGGTTGCAGAAAACCTTGGCGGCGACGTCCTGCGCTGACTGCGATCCGGTTGTGACCACGAGGTCTGCCGGGTCCGCGTCGGTAATTCCCTCGGCCGCCATGACCTCGCAGATCTGTTGGCGAAGCTTTTCCATCCCCTGGCCACCGCCGTATTGCAGCGCCTCCAGGCCGTGCTCGGCGATGATCCGTTGGGCAGTGTCGCCAAGCTCCTTCAGGGGAAGCGAACGCAGGTAGGGGCTTCCTCCGGCGAGCGACACCAGCCCGGGTTGGATTGAAATGTCGAAGACATCGCGCACCGCAGACTGTTTGATGTTCGCAGCCCGATCGGAGAATAGAGCCTCGTGTCGATGAGCTGAATCAACTGCGCGGACCAGCGCTGCTTCGGTTTCGGCCGGCATGGTCGTTGGGTCAAGTTTTGCCTGTGAGTTCACTCACGCAGTCTAAGGCAGGGGTTAACTAATGAGCAACGGGTGTTGCCTATTGTAGGTATTCTCCCCGTGGTCAGATCCAGCCCGCATCGCGGGCCTTCGCGCCCGCCTGGAATCGACTGTCAGCCTTCAATGCCTCGAGCATCCAGGCAATGTGCCGTCTGCACGTGCGTACACTGAGATCGAGGCGCCGGGCAATAACCTCATCCGAGTAGCCGGCAGCGAGGCCCGCAAGAATTGCCTGCTGGGTTCCATTGAGCGGCGACACCGTACCCTCCTCCGTTGGAAACGGCTCGGCGAACTCCCAGGTGAAGTTGAAGAACCGAATGAAGACGTTCACCAGGTTAGGGTCGCGGATCATCATCGCGGCCTTGTCGTCGCTCGTCAGCTGCCGAGCCACCACAGCGAGTTTCCGGTCGAAAATCAGCATCCTGAATGGCACCGACGGCAAAGTGCGGAACTCGCCGCCCTCCGCAGCAATCGCTTTCACCGCCTTGCGGGTCGGCATGTGGTCGCGGGTACTGAGGTCGTAGAGGTTCCTGCGGTTCACGCCCTGCTTCAGCAGGTCGACGTCCTTCCTGACGTTCTCCTCCTGGAAATCTGCATTCGCGCCCTGGCCGGGGACAGCCATCAACACGTGCTCGGAAACGTCCCGACCATACTCGATCAACACCCGTTGAATCAGGTGCGGGTCCTCGAGTACCTCAACCGATGCGCTGGAGAGGACGTCCCTGCGGGCTTCGAGGTAGAGGGGAACCAGGCCGGATAGCTCGAGGCGCCTGGTGTTGATCCGACTCTTCAAGTCCTGGACGAGGCGCTCGTCGGCGTCAACCAGATCAGCCAGCGCGACGTCGGGCGAAATCGCGACGAACGCGTCCGAATCCGCTGCATGTGAGCTGAGCAGCTTCCGCTCACTGAGCTGGTTCGTCGCGGAATCAATGTCCCTCAGGGTGTAACCAAGGGCCTCCGAGGCACCCTGACGCGTCCATCCGGGGTGGGCGACGGCGTAGCGGTAGAGCTCTAGACCTAGTCCGTCGAGCATGAACATTCCTCCCCGGTATGGCGGCACACCTGCCTGTAGCCTACCGACCCGTTTCCTCGCGGGGCGATTCGGTTGTGCAGCGCCGCCTGGTAGGTCGATCATGGCGCTGTAAAACATGACATGTCCACTTTATGACACAGTGCTTGATGCCTGTCGCGGTTCCGCCCCAGGAGCGGACTTCCCTTGGACGGGTGCGGGTATTGGGGTCTTGCGAGCGTTGGTTGCGCCGGCAGAAATCTGCCATTTAGTCATCTTTAGGCCATGTCCAGAACAGGGTGGTTATCTGGCTGGACATCGATAGAGCCAGCGGCTCATGGTTGTGGGTATCGGCATCACTTCCGCCGACGCACCACCACATGTGGCCACTCAAGGGGGGTTCTCGTGAAAAAGATTGTCGGCACAGTAGCCGGTCTTCTAGTCGTCATGAGTGTCGTTGCCTCTACCAGTCCCGAGCTCAGCGCGGCGAACTGGGAATGGCCTAAAACGGTGATGGCAGACAACTGGGAGTGGCCGAAATAGCAGGTTGTTTTGACCGATTCCCGTCGGGATGGCAGCACTTAGACTCGCCCCAGTGGCGGTGACCAACATCCGGAAGGAGAGAGCTATGAGTCAGCTGGTTGCAGTTCGAAACGCCTCACGAACCGCCAACAGCACTCAATGGTGGCATCTCTCGCTCTTTACCGGTGGCTTCGATGTAGCGGACGGCATCATTGAAGATCTGGTCGCCCCACTGGCGGCGCAGGCTCAGCTTTTGGGGGCCAGCCGTTGGTTCTTCACCCGGGGTGAGGAACCAACGGTGCCTCAGGTGCGGCTACACGTTCTTGCCAGTCCCGCCGCAATTGCCAGTCTTCAGACCTCGCTTGCCACCTTCCGGGCCCGGGCCACCGCGGGGGACCTGGGCGGCGCAAACCCCAGCGCTGTGGCTGGGTTGCACGTCCGGCAGTACCTCTCCTCACCAGCGGGCAGCCAGCTGCCCCCGGGCTCCGATAAATCCAGTGGCAATGAGATCAGAAGGAAGCTGGAAGCCGACCTCGAGAAATACGGTGGGGTTGCAGGTCTCCAACTTGCTGAAGAGGTCTTCGAACTCTCCTCCGAGCTGGCCACATGGGCCAGCCGACGTTTCCCCAAGATGCACAACCGATCGGCGTTCGGTGCGCTGATCCTTTTCGACTCTGCACGGAGCATGATGAAAGGCCCACGATCTGCTGGTTGGCCTGACCGGCGGCGAATCAGCTGGGACTTTTATTGGAACAGTCACCTCAGAACCTGCACCGCTGACCTGGGCCCCCGCGCGGTGGGCGTCCGTGAGGCCCTGGCGGCACAGGTGGAGGTCCGGGCTTCAGCCTTCCACGGCTTGATGGCGGCCACCGCTGCCGAATCTGCGGCGCATAACTGGCGTCGCAGATGGTCCCGCGGGATCGACAATTATCTTTACCGCGCCGACAAGGCCCAGGTGAGCCGCAGCGCTCAGCACCTGACCGTTTACCAGGCGCACCTGACGCTGAATCGGCTGGGCTTTTCTACCCGTGAAGAGGCAGTCCTCGGTCTGTACGCCCGGTCATGGGGCATCGAACGCGAGTCACCCACTTACCGACAGAATTAGGCCAGACCCAGACCCGACCAGCAGGGCACCACGGAAGGATTAGAGCACCATGGCGATTAGCAATGATGTCATCCTGGCAACCGATGTGCGGGAACTCAGTGAGGCTCTGGGGTGCTCACCGGACACCCTTGAGGACATGCTGGTGCAGGGTGTGCTCGCTTCCCGTGGCGAATTGTGGGAGGTTGGGCCGGCCAGGGACTACCTGCGCGATGCCGCCTGGGCGGACAGCCTCTGGTCCTGACTGCCTCTGGTTCTGACTGCCTCTGATTCTCACTGCGGGCGGTGTTCATTGCGGCTGAGGTTTATCGAACAGTCGAGGATCGAAGGGTTTAACTCCGCCCGGTAGGCTGAGCCCATGACGACAATCCGAACAGCAGTCTTCGGCTACGGCCTTGGTGGACGCGTGTTTCATGCCCCTTTCATCCACGCTAACCCGCGGTACTCACTCGATATCATCGTCACTTCCGACCCAGCCAGGAAAGCCGAAGCCGAGGTGCGGTATCCGGGTGTCCGCGTAGTACCAACTGCCGCGGACGCCTTCGCCCTGGCTGGTCAGCTCGATCTGGCCGTGATCAGCACTCCGCCGGCCACTCACGTTCCGCTGGCTCAAGCGGCCCTGGAGGCTGGGCTCGCTGTCGTCGTCGACAAGCCCTTCGTCGTCGACACGGCGGATGGTCTGCGGCTCATCGAACTGGCGCGGTCTCGTGGGACGGTGCTGAGCGTTTTTCAGAACCGAAGGTGGGATGGCGATTTCCTGACCGCCCGGAAGCTCATCGACGACGGCGCCCTCGGGACGGTACGCCGCTTCGAGTCCCGCATGGAGTCCTTCAAACCTGTGGTGTCCAAACCGTGGAAGGGGGCGGTCGCCGGTGAGGGCGGCGGCATACTCTACGATCTGGGACCGCACCTGATCGACCAGGCGTTGCAGCTATTCGGGCCCGCGGAGCTGCAATACGCCGAGCTTGCCGCGCACCGCGGCGACGGTGGGCCGGATGACGATGCGTTCCTCGCCCTGCGGCACGCCAGCGGGACCATCAGCCACCTGTGGATGAACGCCCTGGCACCGCAGGCCGCCCCCCGGTTCCGTATCGTTGGATCCCAGTCGGCCTATTCGAAGTGGGGTGTTGACGTGCAGGAACCGTCGATCATCGCGGGAATGCTCCCCACAGATTCCCTTTATGGAGTCGAGGATGAACTCGCCTGGGGGCTCCTGGGGTTCGACGCCGACGCTACCAAGGTGCGCACGGAGAAGGGCGCTTACCCGCGGTTTTACGAGCTGATGGCCTCAGCCGTGCTCGATGGTGCACCGGTGCCCGTAGATCCGCAGGACAGCATTGCTGCCCTGCGGATCATTGAGGCAACCCACCTCCGCTGAGTCAGACCAGTTCTCGCCAGTCAGCGGCGAGGTCGAGGCCGTGAGCTTCGGAAACAGAATGGTGTGCAACCCGTCCACCGGCAATATTCAGGCCATGCGCCAGTGCGGCGTCGGACTCAAACGCAGCCCGGACCCCGCGGTTCGCCAGTGCGACCGCATAGCGGAGCGTCACATTGGTGAGTGCGTAGGTTGAGGTGTTGGGCACTGCGCCCGGCATGTTCCCCACACAGTAGAACAGCGAGTTGTGCACGGTGAAGGTGGGATTCTCGTGCGTGGTCACATGTGAATCCTCGAAGCAACCACCCTGGTCCACAGCGATATCCACAAGGACGCTTCCCGGTTTCATCCGGGAAACCATTTGGTTCGTCACGAGCTTCGGAGCACGGGCACCGGGGATCAGGACAGAACCAATCACCAGATCAGCGTCCAACACTGCTCGCTCGATTTCAAAGGCATTTGAGGCGACGGTCTTGACCCGGCCCGCGTAGAGGGCGTCCAACTCGCGCAACCGGCCAATGTTGATGTCGAGAATGGTGACTTCAGCGCCAGTGCCCACCGCCATCGCTGCCGCATTTGTGCCGGCTACGCCGGCGCCGAGGACAACTACCTTCGCTGGGCGTACTCCGGGGACCCCTCCGAGGAGTAGACCGGGGCCACCAGCAGGAGCGGTCAGGACCTGAGCTCCCACCTGTACCGACAGTCGACCGGCAACCTCGGACATCGGTGCCAGCAGGGGCAGCGCGCGCCCGTCCTGAACCGTTTCGTAGGCAATCGCCGTTACGCCCGCGTCCAGCAGCGCCCGGGTCAGCTCGGGTTCCGCCGCGAGGTGGAGGTAGGTGAAGAGAATCAGACCCTCGCGGAACCGGTGATACTCCTCGGCGATCGGCTCCTTGACCTTGAGCACCAGGTCCGCCCGGGACCACAATTCGTCGGCAGAGGTGACAATCTCCGCGCCGGCTGCAGAGTACTCATCGTCGGTAATGTATGAACCGACTCCAGCGTCTTTTTCAATCAGGACTGTATGCCCGTTGGTACGGAGCTCATGCACCCCTGAGGCGGTGATGGCCACGCGGAACTCGTTGTTTTTGACTTCTTTAGGAACGCCGACGATCACGGGATTCTCCGTTCACTCTCAAGGTGCGGTGAGGTGGCTTATAGCCAGGTCCCTAGCCTACGGACAACCAGGAGCCTTCGGGCAGCCCCCCGGTCCTGCTAGATCGTCGCCCGGGGACGGATGATGGCCCGACTGGGTCAACGATCCCTGTGGATGCGGGCCCGGTGCGGAATGTGACCTGGTTCACTACCATACGAACAGCAGCTAACGACGTCGACAAGTGTCGACCTTTTGCGCATCAATTGTCTCCTTGGTGACGCCGCCCAGTAGCATGGGGCAATGCAGCCAGACGGGGTCGACGCGGCCGTCGAAGCGATAGCCGCCCGGCTGAACCGCGGCCTGTCTCTTGAAGATCTCGACGGCGTGCTGCTGGCGTACAGCAGCCACCAATCCGCTGCTGACCGGGTCAGGGTCAATTTCCTGCTGAGCAAGAAGGTGCCTGCCGACGTCAGCCAATGGCAATTGCAGCACGGCATCTCATCGGCAGTCCGTCCAGTGGTGCTGCCAGCCAACCCGTCGCTAGGGATGCTCGGACGAGTCTGCGTTCCCTTGCTGGTCCGAGGGTTCCGGGTGGGCTACCTCTGGGTGCAGCAGGAGGCAAACGAGACGACCCCCGAGGCCATTCTCGACCAGCTCCCGGATGTGCGTGCTGACATGGATCGACTTGCATCACTACTACTGGAAGGCAACACGGCAGCCTCCGAACACCGTCGCAAGAGGGAAAGCATCTTTCTGGCGGCCTGTGACGGGACCGAGGCTGGTACCGACGAGCTGGCTGGTTGGCCCGAGCTTCACAACACTGCTCCCTGGCAGGTAGCGGTGCTCTACGCCCAGAACGATCTGCCCGAACCCGCAGACCCCCACGCGAGCCTGCTGACCCACCGCACTGCCGCCCTGCAGGCCACCGTCGGTGTGAGGTCGGTGCTGTTCAGCGCCGGGACTCCGGCCATCGCCGTGCTGCTCCTCACCGGTGACGTGGGCGGCGGCGAATACGCTGAGATCCTTCGCCGATACGATCAGGAACAAGCCAAGCGTGAAGGCGGTGCTGTGGGGCGTGCCCTGCAGGGGCTGAGCGAACGGGTGCTTGATCTACGGGAGCTGCCAAAGGCTTTCAGCCAGGCACGCCACGCCGTCCAGGCGTCGGCGGTCGATGGAGGGCTCGGTCTGATCACTGAATACCGGGCCACCGGGTGCTATCAGTTCCTAGCCGCCGGAGGGTGGCAGCTGACATCCGCCAAGTCGGTCCACTTCGCCGAAATTGAGGAGCAGGATAAAAACTCTGAACTACTGCCCGTCCTGGAGTTGCTTTACGACAAGAACGGGTCGGTTCAGGATGTAGCCGCGCAACTGCACCTACACCGCAGTAGTGTCTACAACCGGCTGGCGCGAATCCGGTCGATCATCGGCGCGGACCCGCTGAACGGTCACGTGCGGCTGGAACTCCATTTAGCCCTCAAGGCGCGGAAATGGTCACGGCGTCCCAGGATCTAATCCGGTATTGGCAGTCTGTTAGCTGCCCGTAATTGATCGCGGCGACTCTCCGCGTTTGTCTGATTTCTGCGTGGCCAGCCACTTGGTAATGTCCTGGGATCTAATTCGTCGATGGGTGCCGCGATATTCGACCGGAATAATCCCAGCATCAGTGAGATTTCGTAAATAGGTGTGTGAAATTCCAGCTGCCGCCGCGGCCTGTGAAGTGGTCAGGGTCTCGGCAGCGGAGGTGGTGGTGACGGCGTCGCCGGCAGCAAGCCGACGCAGGACGTCGACGACAGCATCCCGGGCGGCAGGTGGCAGTTTCACCGCGGTGCCGTCAACAAATACGGTGACGTCAGCAGTTTCGGCGAGGGCACGGTTCAACGGTGCTGCATCGGCTGGGCGAAGGGCCTCGGTGGTGTGGGGGCTGCGGATGACCATTCCTCTATTCTGCCAAGGCCTGTCAAAAGTGAAAGTTTCAACAGAATTCGTTAATCCAGTGGTGACGACAGGCTCTTCCCCAAATGTCGTGAGAGGACTAGGGTGGGGTCCACTCATAAGGGGACGGAATTAACCGGAGCTCAATTATTCACTGGCTGGAGTGGTGATTCCCATGGCAATATTCAATCCATACGAGTCCGAGCGGACCCGAGTGCCCGCAGGCGATGTCAGGGAACGTGACCCGGGCCTGCCCTGGTGCTCCGAATGCGACACCGACGAGTTCCTGATGTATGAGGATTTCGTCCCGGCGCGTCGTCCCGCGGGGGGCGGTCACCTTGTTGCAGCGAGCGTCAATTACTCCTGCTCTGTCTGCGGGAGGTTTAACGGGCACGAGGTGCCGGATTCCTGGAACCCGCCCAACTGGTTCTGGTACTCCTGACGGCGCTGCACCTCCTGGCATAGCCGCACCGCCCAGTGGCCAAAAGGCGCCCGGGTCAGCCGCGGCCGACGAAGGGCATCCCGCTCGCGGTGATGAGCAACGACCCGACCGATGCAGAGGCCGGCAGTTGAGCCATCAAAAGGACCGCCCGGGCTGCCTCTGCCACGGGGAAGGTGGGCTCCGGTCGGCGGGAGCCGTCTGCTTGTAACGCGCCGCCGTTGACGCCGATGGTGTCCATGAGTTGGGTGTGGGCGTTCCCGATGTCGATTTGGCCGCAGGTGATGCCGAAGGGGCGTCCATCCAGCTCGATCGACTTGGTCAAGCCAGTAATCGCATGCTTGGTGGTTGTATAGGCGACCGACAATGGGCGGGGTGAATGAGCCGAAATGGACCCGTTGTTGATGATCCGCCCACCCGGTGGCTGCTGGCTCTTCATCAGTCGAACAGCGGCTGCGGCACACAGGAACGCGCCGGTGATATTGACCGCAACGGTGTCGGCCCACTCTGCCAGCTGAATCTCGTCAACGGCGCCCGAAGGACCGAACACGCCCGCATTATTGAAAAGTACCGACAGGGCCCCGAACTCCTGCTGGACGTAGTAAAACAGTCGGTCGACATCGTCGGGCCGGGTAACATCGGTGGACACCACATGGGCGTGGGGATGCCCGTCTGCGGTCTCCTCAAGGGCAGCTTGTCTCCGGCCCGCCAGGACGACGTCGAACCCGGCGGTGAGAAACTCTCGGGCCACGGCACGCCCAATGCCCGAGCCTGCGCCTGTCACGACTGCGGTGGGCGTACTGGGTGTTACGTCCATCTGTTTCCCCTGGGCTAGTTCTGGTGCTGTCGGTTGGTTCATTCCGCGATGCTGGCTCACCTAGTCGCCGTTGAGCCAGCTGAGCAGTTGCTCCTCCGGCCAGGTAGTGATGATGCGCTCAGCCGGAACGCCATTGGCTTCGGCCCGTTCCGCCCCGTACTGCAGGAAATCCAGCTGGCCGGGCGCATGCGCGTCGCTGTCAATGCTGAAAAGACAGCCAGCATCCAGTGCCAGGCGAATCAGTTCATCGGGGGGATCCTGGCGTTCCGGTCGGGAATTGATCTCGACGGCAACGTTGTTTTCGGCGCAGGCCGCGAAGACCTGGACGGCGTCGAACTCCGACGGCGGGCGAGTCCCCCGGGCCCCCTGCACGAGACGGCCGGTGCAGTGTCCCAGGACGTTGGTCTGTGGGTTCCGGATCCCGCCGAGCATCCGCCGGGTCATAGTGGAACGGTCAGAGCGAAGCTTGGAGTGCACGCTGGCGACGACGACGTCGAGCCGGTCCAGCAGCGCTGGCGTCTGGTCGAGGGTGCCGTCCTCAAGAATGTCGACCTCGATGCCGGCCAGCAGCCGGAACCCGGCGGCGCTGGCGTTGATCCGCTCCACAATATCGAGCTGCTCAGCGAGTCGTTCGGCGCTGAGCCCATTGGCGATAGTGAGGTTGGGTGAATGATCAGTGAGGGCCAGATACTGATGGCCGAGGGTTTGTGCGGCCTGGACCATCAGTTCGATGGGGCTACCGCCGTCGGACCAGTTGCTATGGCTATGCAGGTCGCCTCGTAGGGCGGCCCTGAGCGAGTGTCCGCCTTCCACCAGGGGCATGGCCGACTGTTCGCGGAGTTCAGCGAGGTAATCGGGGATCTCTCCGCTGACGGACGGGGAGACCACCTCGAAGGTGCGCGCCCCGATGCCCTTCATCCTTTTTAGTCGACCGTCTCTGGTCCTGGCCAGCAGCTCGTCGAAGGACAGCTCACCGAGGAGATCGGCGGCGTTCCGGAATGCCTTGATTTTGAAGGTTGGCGCTGCCTTGCGTTCGAGCCAGAAGGCAATTTCGTTAAGCGCAGCTAGGGCGTCCATGCTTCACCCTACAAATAACCCGGTATGAAGTCGCCGAAACACCGGGTCAGGCCTTCAGATTCAGTTCCGCGGCGATTGATCGGACCGCCTCGCGGAGCAGAGGGACGGCCTTCTCGGCGAATCGTTCATCGACGCGGGAGACCGGCCCGGATACTGAAATGGCGCTGGGGGTCGGCGCGTCGGGGACGGCCATGGCGAAACACCTGACGCCGAGTTCCTGCTCCTGCTCATCGACTGAGTAACCGCGCTCGCGGATGAGCTCCAGTTCGGCCAGCAACTCGTCGATGTTTTTCAGGCTCCTGTCGGTCGGCGTGGGCATGCCCGCGCGGCCGACGATGCTGCGCACCGCATCGTTGCTCAACTGCGCAAGGATGGCTTTCCCCACACCGGTGTCGTGGGTGTGGGCGCGGCGGCCCACCTCGGTGAACATGCGCATCGAGTGGGGGGAGGGCACCTGAGCGATGTAGATGACCATGTCCGAATCCAGGACTGCCATATTGGACGTCTCGCCCAGACTGTCAACCAGGTTCTTCAGCTGGGGACGGGCAAGAGCTCCGAGCTGTTTGTTGGCGCCTTCGCCCAGCCGGATTAGCCGCGGGCCCAGCGCGTAACGGCGGTTTGGTAGCTGGCGGGCATAACCCTTTGCGACCAGGGTGCGCAGCAGGCGGTGGATGGTCGGCAAGGGAAGCTCGGTCGAGGAGGAAAGTTCGCTGAGGGAGACTTCCCCGCCGGCGTCGGTGATGAGCTCGAGCAGTTCGAAGACCCGCTCGACGGACTGTACCCCGCCGCCTGCTGCTTTCTCAGCCATGTGACACTCCCAATTCTCGAGCTCCCACTGACAGGTTTGATCCGCGAGGTGGAAACTTTCTAGAGGCTATCGTACTTTCCACTCAGTGGAATCGGGAATCCAGCAAGATGAGGGCAGCCGTCAGGCGAGGACATCGCGCGTGGTGAACCGGCCGTAGGCGAGCGCGCCGAAGACCAGCACATAACCCGATTGTAGGAGGGCATTCGCGGCGAAGGAGGACCACTCGATCGGCTGCCGGAGCAGATCCGCGAAGCCAAACCAGTAGTGGCTCAGGAGCCAGGGGTGCAAGAGTTCCAGCTGGGGAAGCTGACCCACCACTTGGGAGACGACCGAGATGACCACCGTCGCGGCCATCGCGCCGACCGGCACATCTGTGAGGGTCGAGATGAACAGGCCGACGGCGCAGAGCCCGGTAAGCGACACGGTGACGTAGGCGCAGATCAACGCCGACCGCAGCAGAGACTCGCCGATGCTCACGGTGTCACCGGACAGGAGGGTCACCGGCCCCACTGGGAACAGGACAGCGCCAATCAGTGTTCCGGCCAGGACGACGGCGAGTGTCGCTGCCAGGCAGAACACCACAGCACCGGCGAATTTCACGGCGAGCAGCCGGCCCCGACCCACGGGTGCCACCAGGAGGTAGCGTAGCGTTCCGGTGCTGGCTTCGCCGGCGATGGTATCGCCAGCCACTACCCCGACAGTGAGCGGCAGAAACAGCGGAATAGCGACAGTGATCGCTGCGACAGCCACGAACAACCCGTTCTGGGTGATCTGGTCGAGGAAGGCCGGGCCGCGCCCCGTAGGCGGACCGGAGGTCAGCCGGACAGCCACCGCAATCAGAACCGGGATGGCCGCCAGCGCAAGAAGCAGAGCCCAGGTGCGCCGTCGTCTGAACAGGATTGAAAGTTCCGAAGCCATAAACACCAGCCCCGTTGCGGGCCGCCGCCCGATGCTGTGCGCCGGATCGTTATTGGACAACGTCAAACCCTTCCCCGGTGAGCGACACAAAAAGTTCCTCAAGCCCCACCTGATCGACGGTAAAGCCCTTCACGCGTACCCCGGCGGCCACGAGAGCGGCGACGATGGTCTCGGGTGGGAAATGCTCGGGTAGCGGGGCGCCCACCGCAACATCGGAACCGCCCGGGGTGTGGTGACTGGGTGTCGGCTCTTGCGGGGTCAATCCCAGCCGGGTCAACACCTGTCGGCAGTCCGCGCCGTCGGGGGTAAGTACCTCCACCCGGGTCTGGCCGGCGGCGCGCAGCTCACTCAGCTCGCCCTGCGCCACCAGCTTGCCCGCTCGGAGGACCGCCACGTGGGAGCAGATCTGTTCCACCTCGGCCAACAGGTGACTGGAGACGAAGACCGTGGTGCCTTCAGCGGTGAGGGAATGGACCAGATGGCGCACCTCCCGGGTGCCCTGGGGATCGAGGCCGTTGGTCGGCTCGTCCAGGACGATCAGGTCCCGATGTGTCAGCAGTGCGTTGGCGATCCCTAGCCGTTGCTTCATTCCCAGAGAGTAGGCCCCCACCTTTTTGTCGGCCGCCTGTGAAAGGCCTACCCGTTCCAGTGCCTGCGCGGTGCGGGCGCGGCGGGTCGACGGGTCAACGAAGCGGTCTGCGGCGTCGAGGCGGTGCAGGTTGGCCCGCCCCGAGAGGAAAGGGTAAAACCCAGGTCCTTCCACGAGGGCTCCCACCCTGGGCAGTACCTCGGGAAGAAACCTGGGGATCTTGCGCCCGAGTACCTCCACGTCGCCCGATGTCGCGCTCGCCAGGCCTAGCAGGATACGGATCGTTGTAGTTTTGCCTGACCCATTGGGGCCGAGGAAGCCGAAAACCGACCCCCGTGGCACTGACAGGTCGATACCGTCCAGGACTGTTTGCCCACCGAATCGCTTCGAGAGCCCCCTGGTCTGAACGGCAGGGCCCTCCGGTAACGTTTCGTCGCTCACTCGTCGTCGGCAACTGCCTGGAGACGATCGGCGGGCACGGAACCCACCAGAACCCGCCCATCATCGGTGAGCAGAACGTTCAGCAGTCGGGTCTGCATCAGGCGGCCGCCGTCGACCGGTGTGCTTAGCTGATCGATCATTCCGGTCAACTCGGGGTCTCCGGTCGGGAAGTCCCCGGCGGAAAACTCCACCACGGTTCCCCAGCCGGTGCCGGTGACAGTCGGTTCGGTTGACTCGTCGGTGGCTTCGGGCTTGCCATCGCTATGATCGCGTTTGTCGTCGTGTTCGCGGTATTCGCCGTGTTCCGGAGCCTCAGTGATGGTGGCACCAGCCGGGGGCGTGAAGTCGAATATCTCGGGAGCGGGCGCCTCGAAACTGATCTCGGTGTATGCGGCACTGAACGCCGGGGTGGTTCCGCTACTGGCAGCGACGCTGACCGCGAGCGGGAGGCCCGTCTCGGCGTCGACGTCGACCGTGATCGAACCCACCAGAGTTTCGTTGCTGCGGGGGGTCATGATCAGCTGGTAGGCGGCACGGCCGGCGACCATCCGGTCGGGGCCAACTGAAACTTCGGTGGTCGGGTCGGCCTTCTCGAGGAGGAGTGTGGCGAGCTGGTCCGGGGTCTGCACCCCGGGGAGGTCAGCCGGCACTCCGTCTGCCGACTTGATTACCGAATGTACTGCGGAGTTTTCTTCGGAGTCGTAGAACCAGAGCTCATCGCCGTTGAGGATGAGGTTTCGTTCGGCCATCTCGTCCTGGATCTGGATTCGAGCCTGGGTTGGGCCGTCAAGGAAGACCCGTGCGGTGTGTGGGGCAGTGAGCATTTCCAGCATGGCGCCCTCGGCAGTCGGAACCGAACCCCCGTCGGCGCCGGGATCAGTTCCAGGGGCTGTGCTGGGCCCCATACCGCCTCCGCTCGCACCATTGATCAGGGAGAGGTCAGGCAGCCCGAGGTCGGACGTCTGCTCCACGGTGCCCGAAAGTGCATCCACCGAGTGGCCGGCAGCTAGTTCGAGTACCTCGGCGGCGGTCAGGTCCGGCAGGTCGACCGCGGCGTTAGCCGTGAGTGGGACCAGGATGACCCCGGCGCCCATGACAGCTGTCACTGCTACGGCCGGCGCCCAGTTTCGCCACTTACGGTTCATGGTCCATCTCCCTTGATCACAAGTTCCGCAACCACAACGGTTATGTTTGGACGTTACTCCGGTTTCCTGAGAGTTTGATCTGAGTTTCCCGCCCCTGTCCGCTAGGGAAGCGAACGGTCTGGCCGGGGGAAAGTGAGCGCCTAACGGCGGCGTGAACCGAAAAGGTAGCCGCCGACTGCGGCGCCGAGGGCGACCCCGCTGGTCAACAGGGCGGTGCCGATCGGCCGGATCGGGAGTCCACTGCCGAAGGGCGTGTGGACGGCACCCGGATGCGAGGCCAGAGGGGCAGGCACGAGTCCCGATCCCACCGCAATGAGGACTCCGGCCAGAAGTAGACCGGTGCCCACCCACAGCACCACCACCGGTGAGCTGGGCTTCCTCGGGTTTGTCCCAGTCATGACCCGCTGACGTTTCCCCAGCCGGAGGCCGGCGGCTGCGGCGCTGGCCATCAGCCCACCGACCAGCAGCACTTGACCGCACACGGCGAGCAGGTCGGAAAAGGAGGAGGCGTCGTCGTCGACCGCTATGACCAACTCGGAGGAATAGGCGATGCTCTGCTCGCCGACGCCGGTGGGCAGGGGCAGCGTGGTGGGGGTGGCGCCGAACAGGAGTGACACCCCACCGAGCGTCACCACAAATGAGAGCGCGACAAGCCAGACGGCCACCGGCTTTAGAGTGAAAGTGGTCATGGTGCCCGCCACCCGCGAAAGTAGCCAAGTGCCCAGGCGATAATTATCAGCCCGAGCGCAGCAAGACCCAGCCCGAAGATTTCACCAGCGGTCGGACCGGGCAGGAGCACGGAGTTTGACAGCGGCGCGTAGGCAAACCAGCCAAACTCCAGGGGCGGCCTGGTCATCGCTGCTGTAATGATCATGGCCAGCCCGACGACGGCGGCGCCCAGTCCTCCCGTGAATACCCTGTGTGTGCGGATCCAGTTCAATGTTTCCCCCATCGACGCGCCGCGGCAGCGGCGACCTGCTCCAGAGACTACGCCGTGATGGGTGCGCCCGGGAATCGTGGTGGGGAACGGCGGGATTACCTCCGGCGGATCGCGGAAGGTTGAGGACCCCGGACGATCCGGTCGCGGGGTGCTGGGTGGGGTTTGAGGTGGGCTACGGTCGGCCCACCGGCGAAATGCGGCGGGGCGCCTGCAGGATCGGCTGCAGCGCTGCAGCCAGGCGTCCCGGGAGGCCGGCCAGTTCCGTTAGGAGCGCCTCCGTGGGGCGCATCAGGTTCAACTGCCCATCGGCGGCGCCCGCGAGAATCCACCGGGCTGTTGCCCAGTGCGACGAATCGGCCTCGGTGGTCTGGTGTCGCGGATCCATGGTCGGAGCAAGCACGGTCAGGTAGAAGAAGGTGTCGAAGCGCTTGCCGTAACTGGCAGGCGTAATCCAGTTGGCCCACGGGGTCAGATCCTCGGGCGCCAACACAGCCCCCGTTTCCTCCTGCACTTCGCGCACCGCTGCGGCGAGTAACACGCCGGATGCCTCAGCCGGGGACACCTCAATCGAGCCGGGCCCCCGGCCGGAGGCAATGCTGGTCGCCGCCCAGCTCCGCGCATGATTGGCCAGGAGGTGCGCCGGGGCGGGGTGGGCGACGGCGGTGACATGGTCGACGGCGTCCACGCGGCCCCCTGGGAAGACGACAACCCCTGCAGCAAAGTCCATCGTGAGCGAGCGGTTCTGGATGAAAATCTCATCCCCACGGATCATCAGAACGCTGACGGCCAGGCGGGGAACCACCGCCGGTGCGTCGTTGTGGGATGTTCTCATGCTGCGCACTTTATCCGATATGGGGGTCGGCGCAGGGACCGGGATCGCTAGGGTAGATGCATGGTTCAATTGCACACGCCAGGTCTGGTTTCCAGCAGCGACCTCACCCGGTATCGGCTTGCCCCAAATCCGGGGCCGATGAGTCTGGAGGGCACCAACTCGTATCTCATTGCAGCCCCGGAGGGTGAAGTGCCCGGCGAAGTGCCCGGTGAAGCAGCCGGTGTCGCAGCGGCGGAGACGGGGCAACGCCCGGTTGTCGTCGTGGATCCCGGCCCGTTGGATGAGGAACACCTGGCGGCGCTGGCCGGCGCGGGGAAAGTTGAACTGGTCCTGATTACCCATCGGCACCGCGACCACACCGAAGCCAGCGAACGCTTCCATCAGCTGACCGGTGCGCCGGTACGGGCAATGGATCCTGACCACTGCCACGGGGGAGCTCAGCTGGTCGACGGTGAAGAAATTTTCGCGGCGGGGGTGGCCATCCGGGTTATCGCCACCCCCGGGCACACCTCTGACTCGGTCTGTTTTCTCCTGCCCGACGACGGCGCTACCGGTTCAGTCCTGACGGGCGACACAATCCTGGGCCGCGGCACCACCATCATCGACTACCCCGATGGCCGGCTGGGTCCTTACCTGGACTCGCTGGCGAAGCTCAGCGCGCTCGGACCGGCCAGGGTCCTTCCCGCCCACGGCCCGATCCTCCCGGATCTGACAGCCATCTCACGCCACTATTTACGGCACCGGGGCGAACGGTTGGATCAAATCCGCGCTGCGCTCGCGGATATTGGTGCTGGCGCAACGGTACAGAACGTTACCGACGTGGTCTACGCCGACGTCGACGGGTCAGTCCGGCGGGCAGCCGAGGCATCGGTGGCAGCTCAGCTGGATTACCTGGGCGTCCCCGGCCAGACCACCGAGCCGGGGTGAAACCGACTTCGAACGGCAAGACCAGCGCGATCCGCCCACCACCCCGGTCAGGAGTGACAGCGGGCAGCGCTAACTTCGCCGAAGTAGCCCCTGACGCGCCGCGAAGAACACCACTTTTACGATCAGGATCAACAACCCCAAACCGGTGATCATCTGGATGGTCACCGCGACCCGCGCGAGAGTGTCGATGGGCACGACGTCGCCGAAACCGACGGTCGCAAATGTAGCTGTGGTGAGGTATAGCGCGTCCACCCGGCTCAGGGGCTCGCTGAATGACTGCGGATCCGTCACAGAAATGGACACGTAGAGCAGGGCGAACAGGCAGAGGAAGAGGGCAACACTCTGGACAACCGCCTCGGCGGCACGCACCTGGGGGACCCCGGAGGTGAGGACCAGCTGGATCTGAAGGGCCATGGCGATCAGGAAAATGAGCAACAGCGCGATGAGCCGTATCCAGGCGGCTGCCGCAGTGCCTGATGCGAATCCGGAAACGGGGAACTGGAAGTAGACGGCAAGTATCACTGCGAGAGTCACGATCGAACGGATCACGGCAACGACAACGACCCGGCGTCGTCGTCGTTGATCGAGTTCAAGAAAGGACGCCGGCCGGTTTTTGCTGTTCCGCCTGTCTGGTGTCATCGAGGTTGGGTGCCCGCTCCAGGTGAGCGGCCTGTGCTGAAGGGCAGATCGACCAGGATGCTCTCCTTGAGCCGTTGGAACTCGGCTTCAGAAATTGCGTTGTCATCCAACAGGGCCTTCGCGGTCTTGATCTGGTTCACGGCCGTCGCCTCTTCGTTGCCCGCGGTGGCTGCTGCTGCGGGGCGAGAAGACTCAATCATTCCGTAGCTGCGCAGGGCCATCGCCTGTCCGTGGGCTACGAGGTAGGCCAATGCTGTGAAGAAGGGAAGGAAGATGAGGAGAAGAACCCAGACGAACTTGACCCATCTACCCATTTCCGGGCTGCGGAAGATGTCGGCCAGTACAAAGAAGAGGAGCGACAAATAGGACACGAGCAGGAAAAAGACCAGCGTTGCCCAAAAGAAGTCCCAGAAGTTGATGCTCACAGAGCACCTCCTAGGGTCGGGTGCTACGACTAGTTGTCGTAGCGCGGGGTAAGGGATTTACGCGCGCCGTTGAGCACAACGGCGGAACTGGCTGGTGTGCTGGCGGTTGCCGGCAACAGCCCAAGGTCCTGGGCAATGGCGATCGCTTCCCGGCGGGAAGTCGCCCCCAGCTTCCGGTAAATGCCCCGGACATGTGTCTTTACGGTGTTTGTTGAGATAAACAGCCGCTCCGCGATCTCGTCGACGGTCGCGAAGGTGGGCAGCAGGGTGAGGAGATCCAATTCACGATGGGTGAGGGGCGGGTAGAACGAGCTTTGCCCGTTACCCCGGAAACGGGTGATGCGTGCGATGATGTGGCCGAACGCGGGAAAGTAGAGTTGTTCATGAACCACAGCAGCTCGGACTTCGGCCCCGGCAAACGCGAACGCGCGTAGCGTGCCGCTTTTGGCCCCCAATTGAAGAGCCTCCCCCAACGCGGTTCGAGCCTCGTAGGTCCGGTCCTCTTCGAGCGCTATGCGGCAGGTCAGAGCCCACGCGGTCAGAATGGAGCACCGGCTTTGGCTTTCAACGTAGCCAGCGGTGACTGCTGACAGGAGCTTCCGGGCGGCATTCAGATGCCCGGCGGCGAGGAGCTCCCACGCGGAGATGGTGTGCAGTTCTCCGCTCACCCCTTGATGCTGCCTGAGTTCCGACTTGAGCGTCTCCAATGCGTCGCCGTGTCTCAGCTGGAGCAGCATTGACGCCGTTTGGAGGGAGCAAATAGCGAGGTCTGGTGGGAACGCACCGTGGATAAGGTCGTGCCGCACCCGGTTTAACAGCCCGGCAGCAGCCTCATGCCGGTTGCTCCCGCTTTGAAATTGCAGGATCAGGGATAGCTTTGAGTTCGAACGGGCGATTACTGGGACGGCCGAATCGGCCCGTCTGACGTAGGCGTTGTGGAGCCGGGCCGACGAATCGTCCAAGGCGTGATAGGCGCACCACGCGGCGATCAGGTGCGCCGGCCTCAGGCTGGGGCCGTAGCGTAGTTCGGTTTCACCGGCGCGCCGGATAGCCCAGGTGGCTTCTGCCCGGGCCAGCCTGAATTCTTCACGGGAGACATGGACAGCGGCAGCAACCGATCGGGCATCAACCAGAGCCGTCAGGTTCCCGCGGTTACGGGCAAGCCGGGATGCCTGCAGTGATAGGGCCAGTGCGTCTTCAAACCGCCCCACCCCGACCATCGCTGCGGCCAGGACATTCGTCAGGTACAGGTCGAGGTCGTCGAGGGGAGGTTGTTCAACGACCTTTTCAAGCAAGTCCACAGCGTCCGTGAATGAGCCTCGCGACATATCCAACTGAGCCTGGAGAGCGGTTGCCAGCAGCACAAATGCCGCCGGTAGGTGCTGCCCAGCGCCGCTGCGTTTGAGGCGATCGAGGCCTTCAGAGGCTACGGTCGGGTCGCCCGCCCGTAACGCGATCACCCCTTCCAGGAGCGTCAGCTCCTGGAAGGGGTGACGCTTTTGGCTGGCGGATATTTCGAGAATCAGGTTGGCTTCGCCGCCCCACAGGAGTTCAAGACCAGAGGTGGCCACGGTGGTTCGCAATACATCGGGGTTTCCTGACTGCACCGCATGAACCAGAGCCTCCGCGTGTCGTCCCTGCTCCGGTAACCAGGCGGCCATCCGGGCGTGGGCGGCAGCCAGGGAATCTGTAGGATTCGCCGCAGCGTGAGCGTCGAGGAAGCGCTGCAGCAACCGGTGGCATCGAAAATGTCTGACCGTCAATGGCTCGCTACTGACGTCCATGATCAGACCCGTTTCGGCGCGGAGGCGTTCGAGGACCTGCGCGCCATTGGTTCGGCCCAGAACATGGTTGAGATCCTCGACAGTCCAGGTGGCAAGCGTCGACACGGAGAGCAGTAGTTGTTGCAGTTCGGGCCTGTAGGAGTCGAAGAGAGGCCGCATAAGCTGGCGATGCAAAGGGTCTGAGGTCGCATCCGGTGGGTTCTGGGAACTGACCGACTCTGCGTGGCGGGACGCCAGTCTGGTCGCCGCAGGCCACCCCTCGGTCAGATCAAGTAAGCGGTCAACGTCCAGGGGGGAACCCCTCACCAGCCGAACCAACTCACGTCTGGTGAAGGCGAGCGATCCGCCGTCGACCTCGATGAGAGCGTCGTCAAGATTGACCTGATACAACGCACTGAGCCTCGGTAGGGATCGACCGATCAGAATGAAGCGCACGTTCGATGCGGAGCGCAGAACAAAATAGTCGAGGTCCTGAAGGACCCGACGATCCCTCAGCGCGTGGCAGTCATCCAGGACGAAAATAACCTGTCCCTTCACCTCAGCGATGATCGTGATGATGCTGTCGATGGATGCGTTGTCCCCGGATGTCTCCGGCGCTGGGTGTCTGCGCAGGCGGCCATCCCCCAGCGTGGGAATTGCCAGCTCGATGGCACTCACCACCAGGGACCAGAACCGCGCGGGTTGGTCGTCGGCCGGGTCGATGGTGAGCCAGACGACGGGGCGGCCCTGAGCTTTCCGCCTGGAAACCCACTGAACAGCGAGCGTCGTTTTGCCATAGCCCATGCCACCGGTGATCGAGGCAAGTCGGGAGCCGGGCTGAAGCACGGCGTCCACCGCCTGCAAGAGACGTGGACGCAGCAAAGCAGACTGGTCCGGCCGTGGCGGCCTGACCTTTGTCGCGGCAACTGCTCCATATGTGACCATGGATCAACACGTCCTCACGATGGACTATCGGGCGGTCTCATGCATCTTTTGCAGCAGAACCCGTCAGCTGATACCAATCGTGGGAGTTCCTGGCTTTGAGCACAAGACCCGAGAGGCGTGGTCGGTCGCCGAAAAGGTGTTGCGGAGCGCATCCGCTGCTTCCCAGCCCAGGTTAGGTCCGAGGAGCACCATCCTGGTCCCGGCGAAGGCTTCACTGACCCGGTCGACGATTGCCCCACTCGTCAGCAGGAAGAGTGCCGAGGTGCCAGTGGTGACCATCTAACTGTGTCGTTCGGGACGTGGTTGGCAGATCACCCGGACCGGGTGATTTCAGTTCGTGTGGTTTGTGGAAAATTGAGCTTTGAACCTGAGCGTAGGTGTTGAAGAGGAGCCACATGCGAGTCGGCCCAGTCGAAGTGATCATCTGCACGTTTCCCAGCCCGGAGATTGACCAGAGTGTTGCTTTCTCATTGAGCGAGGCAGTTGAGTCGGGGGCAGTCGCCCTCCTCGACGTAGTAGTCGTTGCCAGGGATGGGCTGGGCACGCTCAACGTCAGGGATCTGGGGGACGATCTGCCGGCGGCCTGGTCGCGATTGATTGTCGATCCGCGGCCACTGACGTTGCTCAGCGAAACCGACATTGAGGTGGTGGCGGAGTCAGTCGGTGACAACGAGTCCTCGGTGATCGTCACGCTGGAGCATCGGTGGGCTCGGCGCCTGTCTGAAGACGTGCGGGCCGCGGGCGGGACAACCGCGCTGCACGTCCACATTCCGCACGACACAGTGGTCGACGCTTTTCAGGCCGATGGTGTCGCTGCAAGCTAATCGACTCATCCCAAAATCCGTTCGAAGGACACGAAATGCCATTCGGCAGACAGGGCAGACCGGGCCTCCTTGGATCCGTGGCCCAAACAGCAGTCATCTCAGGCACAGCACAGATGACCGCCGCGGCTATCAACCATCGGATGCATGACCGACAGGTTCGCCCCCATCCGGCGTCGAGTCCGCCACCGCCGATGACAGGCGGAGATCAGTTGGTTGACCAACTGGCCCGGCTCGCCAACCTTCACTCGGCCGGGGTGCTGACCGCCGCGGAATTCGCGGCCGCGAAATCCAGATTGCTGGCCTAGCCGGAGCGCGGCCATGCCCAGGAAACGTTGGGTCACGTCAGTGATCCTGGTAGTCCTCACCGCCGGACTGGTCTTCGCCACGGTTCCGGCTCTATACCTGCGCACCCAGATTCTTGCCACCGATCGATATGTGGCAACAGTCGCTCCGCTGGCGGCCGACCCAGCGATTCAGGCAGAGGTGGCCGAACACGTGACCGAGCGAATTGTTGCGTCAATTGATGTTGAGGGACGCGCCCGGGATGCATTGACCGAGCTGGCCCGGTCGGCACCGTTGGCAGAATCCCTGATCGCGGACCTGGTGCCGGTGATCATTGAACAAACCCACGCCAGAATTGAGGCTGTCGCTTCCCGGGTGGTCACCGCCCCGGAGTTTCAGGTCCTGTGGATCGCGGCGAACCGCGAGGCGCACCAGCGGCTCATTGGTCTGATCACGGGCGAACCCACCGGTGCGGCCCGCCTCGACGAGAGCGGTGCTGTAACTATTTCCACCGGGGAGATCATCGTGCAGGTCAAGGAGCGGCTGATCCGAGAAGATGTGACGATCGCGGCAAGAATTCCAGAGATCGACGCCGAGGTCACCCTTTTCCAGTCGCCAGAGCTGGTCCGGGCTGGGCGAACGATCAATGTCCTTGACCGTGGTGCAGTGACCCTGACATGGCTCGCCGCGCTAGGGTCAGTCGCTGCGATCGCGGTGGCACCCACCGGCTCGAGGCTGCGAGCGATTGGGACGCTGGGCTTTGGGACTGCGCTTGCCATGGCACTGCTAGCGGTCGCAGTGGGACTGGGGCGGGCGTATTACCTCAACGCGATCCCGTCCGACCGGATTACCCCAGCGGCAGCGCAGAGTCTCATCGATCGTCTACTTGCCCCACTGCAGGTCAGCTTGAGGAGCGTCTTCGTGGTTGCGTTGCTGACCATGCTGGTTGCGTTCCTGGTGAGACGGTCCAGTGTGGCTGTGGGGCAGCGGCGCGGCAATACCCCGGATGCCGGATACGCCCGCGGCGACAGCGACCCAGAGCCCTGGCAGCACAGCCTGGGGCGGCACAAACGTGCGGCCCAAGCCGCCGTCATCGTCGTCGCAATGGTCGTGTTGGTGCTGTGGCAGCAGCCGACGGCGGCCGTTGTACTGTGGACGACGGTTACTGCTGGGCTGGCCCTGGTGGCGGTCGAACTGCTGCCGCGGTTCATGACTGCTCAGTAGTCGACCCTCGCGGCCAGGGTACGCCAGGCGGCAAACGGAGCCGAGGCTGGGAGTTCCGCTTCCGCGAGTGGGGCCACCTGCCGTACCGGCATCGACCGTTCTTCATCCGGGGTGTTGAAGTAGTCGTAGAAGACCGCGTCATCAAAGCCGGCTTTCTCCGCGTCGAACCGGTCGGCCGCGTAAACGACCGATTCGACTCGCGCCCAGAGCGCGGCGGAGACGCAAAGTGGGCAGGGCTCGCAGCTCGTGTAGAGCGTGCTTCCAGAGAGTTCGAAGGTTTCCAGTGCGGTGCAGGCGTTGCGGATGGCCATCACTTCGGCATGCGCGGTCGGGTCATTGGACGCGGTGACACGATTGACGCCCGCGAAGCTACGACCATCGCTGGTGACGATTAGCGCCCCGAATGGACCGCCGTCGTTGTGGACATTTGCGACCGCCAACGCGACGGTCTCGTCGAGGAACCGCGCTTCGTCTTCAGTGTTCACAGGTGTTGTCTCCCGGGTGGGCAGCCGCCGTCGAGCCCTGGCCGGGGAATCCTCCCGGCGGGCGCTTCCGGGCAACTGCGGGTCATCAATGTGCAGGTCCACCTGGTAGATAGCTATCCCAGCCGGGACGCCCGCCGTTGGTTTCGTTCGAACTGTAGCACCGCGCTTTCCGTGGCCGAAAGGGCGCCCTGCTGCGAAGGCATCCCTCCTACTGACGTTTCGTCAACCACTAGCGTGGGCGAGGGTCCCTTCAGGAGCTGACGACGGGCCGCTTCCGAAGTTTTCCGGGTCGCTCCCCCGCCCGGATAGGGTAGAAGCTCTGGCTAATGGGGGAGCGTGGATGTCCGCGGGGGGAAGCAACAGGTCCGGAATAGCGGATACGGCTGAAAGTATCTCGGACGGGTTGGCATTGGACGTCACCGCTCGTTTTGGGTTTGCGGTGCTCGGGGTGGTGCACATCCTGATCGGGGTCATCGCATTGCAGGTCGCGTCCGGTGGGGACGGGCAGGCGGAGCCCACGGGGGCGCTGGAGCAGTTGGCTTCAGGATCTGCTGGACCGTGGACCATGTGGGCGTGTGCGATTGGTTGTTTGGGGCTTGCCCTGTGGCAGCTCAGCGAGTCCACCCTGCGGTATCGGCGGAAGCCAGTGGGGAAGCGGCTTGAGAAAGCCGTCTCGTCGGGGTCCCTGGCCGTCACCTACGGGATCATGGCGGTGACCATGGCACGATTCGCACTGGGCGATGGCCCGGACTCGAGTGAGTTCACCAGGGATTTCACCAGGACGATGATGGCCTACCCGCTGGGATCCTTCATCGTGCTCGTGGTGGGCGGCACGGTGCTAGGGATTGGCGTCTACTTCATCGTCAAAGGGCTGCGTCGAACGTTCAGACCCGAACTGGAGCACTTTGTTGATTTGCGGCGGGGTGCCGTGGTCGACGCACTGGGGGTGCTGGGCCACGTCGCGAAGGGGGTGGCGCTCATCCTCATGGGATTGCTCTTTGTGGTTGCTGCCATCACCAACCAACCGTCCCAATCGACGGGTCTGGATGGGAGCCTCAAGGCGCTCCAGGACCACCCGTTTGGGAATGGGATCCTGATCGCCATCGCTGTGGGGCTGATCTTCTACGGCGCTTTCGCCATCATCCGTGCCAGGTTCGGCCGGATGTAGCACTTTTCACCTGGCCTAGAACTGGATGCCCCGGGACAGCCCGCCGTCGACCAGGATGTTGGCTCCAGTGGTTCGGCTGGACCGCGGACTGGCAACGAATACCACGGTATCGGCAACTTCTTGCGGCGTGCCCATCCGGTGTGTTGGGTTCAGTCCCATCGCCATGCTGAACAGCTCGGGGTCGCCTTGTTCGATGTTCTGCCACACGCCGCCCTCGTGAAAGGTATTGCCGGGGGAGACCGTGTTGGCGCGGATGCCTTGCTCGGCCAGTTGAAAAGCCAGCCCTGCCATGTAGGCGATGAGAGCCGACTTGACGGTCCCGTAGGGCCCGGAGGCGAAGTCCACTTCCCGTCCGGAGACGCTGGAGATGGCAATGATTGACGCAGCGCTGCTCTGCTGCAGGTGGGGCAGCGCCGCCTTGACCAGCCTGACCGTACCCATGAGGTCTACCCTGAGGGATGCTTCCCAGTTTTCGTCAGTGTCGGGGATGGCGAGGGCGCTCACGTTACTGACCACTATGTCGATCCCGCCGAACATCGACGCTGAATCACCGACCCATCGTGCCACCGCGGCGGCGTCGCCCATGTCCATCGCCGTACCAGAGATGCGACCGCGGCTGCCAACCAGTGCGGCTTCACTAGCTTCGATCTCGGCGGGGTTCCGAGCGCAGAACCCCACGTTGGCACCCTCTGCCGCGAAGGATTCGACGATTGCCCGGCCAATACCTTTAGTACCGCCGGTTACCAGTGCGGTCAGTCCAGCCAATTGCAGGTCCATGGTCTCTCCTAGAGGTTCTTGCTGCGGTGACGCAGGTCATCGTGTAATCCGTCAAAAGCATGCACTCGGGGGAATAGCTTCTTTGCGGCCTTCACCACCACGCTGTAATTGGCATCGACGGCGTTGGCGATGGGCGCCAGCGCCGTCTGGGTGAGTAACTGGTAAGCGTCCATCTGATGCAGTCCGAAGAGCTCCTCAAACCACCTCACCATCTCCACCTGACCGATTCGCCAGGAGTCTTCCATGGGTCGTGAAGAACCAACGGCCATCCAGTGACTGTCGCTTTCGAGCCGAGGCCAGGCCGGAGCTCCACCCTTTATAAGCTCGACGATAATGGTTGAATTCATCGCTCCCTCCACGGCCGTTCCGCATGCTTCGCCCTCGCCCTGCCGGTAATGGCCATCTCCAATGGAGAACAAGGCTCCCTCGACGTTCACCCCTAAATAGACCGTGGTTCCGGCTTTGACTTCGGGGGAATCCATGTTGCCGCCGAAACGCTCCGGGACCAGCGATGACCGCACTTCGCCGCCGGGCGGAGCGACCCCAATGGTGCCAAGCATTGGTTCGAGAGGCAGCGCGACCTCGAATTCGGTATGCCGGGCTTGGAATCCAACGGTCTGCCGCGCAGTGTCAACGTGGTAGATCCAGGTGGTATCCGGGAGCGGTTCCTGCAGTAGAGCAGTGCGATCGGTGCTGGTGAGTCCGCCGAAGAAGGGAATGGTGGCCGATGCACCCCAGGAACGGGCGGGCGTCAGGTCCACAATATGAATGGCTAGAGTGTCTCCGGGTTCCGCGCCAGCTACGTAAAACGGTCCGGTTTGGGGGTTCACAAACCGGAGGTCCACCTTCTCACTGGACAGATCATCGACGCTGGTCAGGGCGTGGTTGAAGGCGTCCTCAGACCACAGCTTCAATACCGTTCCGGGCTGGATCGTCATGACTGGCGCTGCGCCGCCGAACGTGTAGACGAGCTGATCTCGGGCTGGAGTGTATTCAACGGCATCCATTACTGGATGCTATGCCGGTGGTTGGGCACTGACAAGGGTGCGGCACCGTCAAGGATGCGTAGCAGCCCGCCCCCATCCCGATCCGTGGGTGTCAGACTCAGGTACGCCGGTTCCTTGAACTAGGGCCGGCCCTGCGCAGCTCCGGTATGAAGGAGGTCAAATTCTTCAACCACGCCATCTGGGACAGCCCGGGGCTGGCGGCGTCGAAACGGTGAAATCCCACTGGGCGCAGCACGTGCTCCCGCACCTCTGGCCCCGCCCAGGATCAAGTGAACTCGACCTAGGACTCGATCGCTCGATGGTGCGGGCGCTCGGTAGTGGGGCCGTGGGGCCGCGTGGTCTGCCTGGCTTGGTGGGAGGCTGGCCGGAGGGATCAGCTCGTCGTCGTGGCCGTTCGGGAGCTGACCCATGCTGCCGCGCCCTCCACCTCCGAGGCGTGTACCCCGTGCCCGCCCTCGCGGACGCTCTGGTGAACGTCGGCGCCGGCGGCGTCGAGCACCGACTTCAGCTGCATCACGCTGGTTAGTGGCGCCATCGCATCCGCCTCCCCGTTGAAGAGGGCGACGGCGGTGCCCGCCAGGCCGCCGTCGACCGTCCGGTCACCCAACGGGTACATGCCGGAGAAGGCGACGACGTCAGTCAGCACCTCGGGGTGCAGCAGCACCGTAGCGAGCGCGATATTCGCGCCGTTCGAGAACCCGACGGCGATGATCTTCCGGCCCCCAAGGCCGTGATGTTCCCGCGCCCAACCGATGAAGTCGGTAAGCTCGCCCGCGCGCCGGACGACGTCGTCGACGTCGAACTGGCCTTCGCCGAACCGCCGGAACCACCGGTTCATGCCCTGTTCCTGCACCGGGCCACGAGGGGAAAGATAGCCGGCGCCGGGTGCGAGGCGTTCGGCGAGCGGCAGGAGGTCGTGCTCAGTCCCACCTGTGCCGTGGAGCAACAGCAGGACCGGGCTAGCCGGGGTTCCTGCGTGATACAGGTGCGGCCAGTTCTCAACGTTGGTCATCTCGATTCCTAACTCAGGAAAGTAGCGATTGACGGATTGTTCTCCGCTGGCACGTCGATCTTCGCGACCGCGTTGGAGATGGCGTCACGGTTCGGCTCGAGCCATGGTGGCAGCTTCAGGGAGCGGCCCAGTTCGAGCAGCGGCTCGTCGATGTCGAAGCCTGGGGTGTCGGTGGCGATTTCCAGGAGGGTTCCGCCGGGCTCCCGGAAGTAGATCGAGGTGAAGTACTGGCGGTCGAGGATGGCTGTCACGGCGTACCCGCGGTCGGCCAGGTCCTGGCGCCAGAGCTCCTGAGTGGCCTGGTCGGGCACCCGGAAGGCGATATGGTGCACGGTGCCGCCGGCTACGAGGCCACGCTCGCCGCGGCGGTCGGTGACGATGTCAACAACTGTTCCGGGCTCGCCATTGTGTGTGCTGAGCCGGTACCTGCCATCGGTCTCGCTGAGGATGTTCATGCCGAGGTCGCGGGTGAACGTTTCGAGGCTGGCGGTGGGGTCCTCGACGGTGAGCACTGAGGAGTGCTGCCCGCGGACCGCGTATTCGGCTGGCACCGAGGCGGAGTCCCAGGGGTTGCGGGGGTCAGAGAGCGACGATGCCACGAGGTCAATCTGCAGGCCGTCAGGGTCACGCAGTGACAGGCGTTCTTCCTCGGAGGAGGCGCGAGCAATCACCGAGTCGACCCCGATAGCTTTGAAGTGGTCCTGCCACCAGCCGAGGCTGCCCTGCGGGACAGAGAATGCAGTGGTGGTGGACTGTCCACTGCCGACCTTGCCGCTGCGAATGCCCTGCCAGGGGAAGAAGGTGAGGAGGGAGCCGGGATTGCCCGCTTCGTCCCCGTAGTAGAGGTGGTAGGTGCCGGGATCATCGAAATTCACTGTCTTCTTCACGAGCCGCAGGCCTAGACCCTTGATGTAGAAGTCGATGTTCTTCTGGGGGTCACCAGCAATTGCGGTGACGTGGTGGAGCCCTTCGGTCTGTGCGGTCACAACTTCCTCCTCGATAGATCCAGCGCTCGACGCCGGTATGTAGATGCAAACGCATGGACCCACGGGTTTGTTCCCGGGGTGTAGATGGGGGGAACTGGTTGACGCACTTCCGTGATCCTCCTAGCATTTCGCAAGGCGAAGAATACTTCCGAGATGCGGAATCACCGATGAGAGAATCCATATGACGTACACCGTGAACTGTTCAATCCTCTTCACCGAGCTGCCGCTATGGGACAGGCCAGCTGCCGCGAAGGCCGCCGGCTTCGATGCGGTCGAGTTTTGGTGGCCATTCCCCACTTCAACGCCCACCGCAGCCGAAGTTCAAGACTTCGAAGACGCCATCACGAATGCGGGAGTCCAGCTGACGGGCTTGAACTTTAATGGCGGTGATATGCCGGGCGGGGATCGAGGTCTGGTCTCATGGCCGGCCCGCAGCGAGGAATTCCGAGCCAACGTTCCGGTCGTCGTCGGTATTGGCGAGCGGCTGGGTTGTAAGCACTTCAACGCCCTGTACGGGAACCGGGTGGAGGGCGTGAGCGCGCAGGAACAGGACACGCTGGCCGTCGACAATCTGGTCCTGGCCGCCAACGCTGTCGCAGCAATTGGCGGGACGGTCCTCCTGGAGCCAATCAGCGGTGCAGACCGTTACCCACTCAAGACCGCCCAGGACGCGCTCAGCGTCATCGCCAATGTCCACGCCCACGGCGCCACCAACATCAAACTGCTCGCTGATTTCTACCACCTGTCAGTGAATGGCGACGACGTCGGCGGAGTCATCGAAGCACACGCCGAGGACTTTGGACATATCCAGATCGCCGATGCACCAGGGCGCGGCGCACCCGGCAGCGGTGACCTTCCGCTTGCCGACTGGATCGATCGCAGTCGAACCCTCGGATATCAGGGCCCGATCGGCCTCGAATACAAGAGCCCCCCGGAGCAGGCGTTCACCTGGCTTGGCCGGCAGCTGTCAGGTGAAAGCCGCATCGGTTGACCGCTTGCGTCGACGTGACGACTGGCAGGAACACTCCTTCACAGGATGTAGAACACCAACGGCCACCATTGGACACCCTCGGCAATCCGTTCGGTGGTGGCGTTTCACCTGCTGCACCGGGCTGTCCCGAGGCCGCAGCCGGCCCACCAATGATCTAATGGCGGTATGCGCATAGTGATTGCACCGGACAAGTTCAAGGGTTCACTCTCCGCCCCCGAGGTCGCCGAGGCAGTGGCCGCGGGGCTGCGCGGCGCGCTGGGACCCGATTCGATCCTCAACATTGAGCAGGTGCCAGCGGCCGACGGCGGCGAAGGGACTCTCGATGCGGCCGCCGCCGCCGGATTTTCCCTCCTGATCACCACGGTCACCGGCCCCACGGGTGAGCCGCTGGAAGCGCCGATTGCGATCCGCGGTTCGCAGGCAGTGATTGAAATGGCCCTCGCGTCGGGCCTGGCCGTATTGCCGAACAGCACGCTCGATGCGGGCGGCGCCACCAGCCGAGGCACCGGTGACCTCATTCGCTTCGCGCTCGACCACGGCTGCACCGACATCGTGCTCGGGGTGGGCGGCAGCGCCAGCACCGACGGCGGGGCGGGCCTGCTGGCCGGACTGGGCGCACGATTGCTCGACGACGACGGCGGTGACCTTCCGCCCGGTGGTGCAGCGCTCGTCCACCTCGCATCAATCGACCTGACTGGTCTTGACCAACGCCTGTCGACAGCTTCGATCACTCTCGCCTCCGACGTCGACAACCCACTCCTGGGCCCCAACGGCGCCGCTGCAGTGTTCGGCCCGCAAAAGGGCGCCACCGCCAGTGATGTCGACAATCTCGATACCGCCCTCGGACGGTTCGTGAGCGTTCTGGCGACAGTAGCCGGCCCCGCGATCGATGAGGCGGCCACCGCGCCGGGTGCCGGTGCCGCCGGTGGGGTGGGGTTCGCTGCGCTCGCCGTGTTGAACGCGCGGCGACGGCCGGGCATCGACGTCGTCCTGGAGTTGACGGGCCTGGCCGAGAAGCTGCGCGACGCAGACCTGGTGATCACGGGAGAGGGCAGCCTCGATGAACAGAGCCTGGGCGGAAAGACCCCCATGGGAGTGGCGACCGCAGCGGCGGTGGCGAACGTCAGGGCTATCGCCGTCTGCGGGCGCACCGTCCTGACGCCCGACCAGTTATCCACGGCCGGGTTTGAGCGCACCTTCGCGCTGACGGACCGGGAACCCGACGTCGAGCTGTGTATTGCCAACGCTGCCAGTCTGCTGGAGGAAGTGGGCAAGGAGATCGCTGCTTATGTTGGTCTTACCCAGCAGTGCGCCCGCTAGGCCAAGCCATTAATGTTCAGGGCAACTCACCTAACTGCTGACCATGTCTACCAGCATCTGAGCGCTCAGGCCGGGGATTGGGGCTGGTTTTGTTCGTAGTGTTTGGGTCAGCTTCGGTGCTGCGGTGGATTATGGCTCCGACCGTTCAGTAGTGTTCATATATGGCCTCCTTAAGAAACAGCCGCGCAGCTGCGCTCCCCGCCAAGCTCTCCCGTTCCTGGCTCCTTGCCTCCGCGGCGTCTGAGGCCAACTTCGCGCCTGCCCTCACCTCCGAGGCGGACTCGGTAGTGTTCGACATGGAAGACGCCGTTCCCGCC
>NZ_ALPM01000042.1:0-1832 GCF_000294595.1 Arthrobacter sp. TB 23
CGAGGCGCGGGAGCGGGTGGTGGAGGCACTCTCCACCGGGATGACGGCCTGGGTGCGAGTCAACGGCATCGAAACCGATTTCTGGGCCGACGACCTCGCGGCACTCTCCAAGGCTCCCGGACTACGCGGGGTCATGCTGGCCATGACGGAGAAGCCCGAGCAGGTCACCCACACCGCCATGCGACTTCAGGCGGGCACTCCGGTGCTGGCCCTGATCGAGTCGGCGCTGGGTATTGAGAACGCCACATCGATTGCCAGCGCACCGGGCACGTTCCGGCTCGCGTTTGGCGTCGGTGACTTCCGGCGAGATACCGGAGCCTCCGACGAGCCGATGGCCTTGGCCTACGCCCGCGCCAAACTCGTGGTTGCTTCGCGGGTGGGTCAGCTGCCCGGCCCTATCGATGGTCCAACCGTTGGAGCGCTGGGGGACACCCTGCTGGAGGCCTGCAAGGTGACCGCCTCGATGGGCATGACCGGCAAGCTCTGCCTGCTACCTGACGCCACCGACACCATCAACAAGGGTCTCTCGCCGAGCGAGTCCGAGATTATGTGGGCGCATGAACTTCTCGTTGCGCATGAGGCTGGGGCCGTCGTCGGTGACGGATCCTATCTTCCCCGACTGGCCCGAGCCCAGAAAATCTCTTCACTGGCCGATTCCTACGGACTGTGGAACGCCTAAACAACCCACCTCAGACATAGAAACTGCCCTGCCCGTCAGGTCCGCCGCTAGCGGCAGACCTGACCCGCAGGGCAGTTTTTATGTGTCGGGCTATTGGTGCCGGTATTTGTTGACCATGGGGCAGTCGAAGGGGTCGCGTGCGGCGAGGCCTACCCGGTTGAGGTAGGACACGACGGCGCCGTAGGAGGCTGCGACGCCGACCTCGGTGTAGGGGACTTTGAGGCGTTCGCAATGCTCGCGGACGATCAGTGCTGCTGCTCGGAGGTGCGGGCGGGGCATGTCGGGGAACAGGTGGTGTTCGATCTGGAAGTTCAGGCCGCCGAAGGCGTTGTTGATGAAGTTGCCGCCGCGAATGTTGCGTGAGGTGAGGACCTGTTTCTGGAAGAAGTCGAGTTTGCTGTTCTTGGGGATGATCGGCATGCCCTTGTGGTTGGGGGCGAAGGAGGCTCCCATGTAGATGCCGAACACGGCCATTTGAACGCCGATGAAGGCGAACGCCATGCCGAGGGGCAGGAACCAGAACAGGACGCCGAGGTAGGCGCCGAACCGGATCGCGAGGAGGGCCAGTTCGATCCAGCGGCCTTGGACAGCGCCGGGGCGGAACAGTGTGCCGATCGACTTGGCGTGCAGGTTCAAACCTTCGAAGGTCAGCAGCGGGAAGAAGAGGTAGCCCTGGCGGCGGGTGATCCAGGCGTGGAGTCCCGTGGCTTTGGCTGCGTCGTCCTCGGTGAAGGAGATGGTATCGATCTCAATGTCCGGGTCTTTGCCCACCACGTTGGGGTCGTTGTGATGGCGGGTGTGTTTATTCATCCACCACTGGTAGCTGATGCCGACGACGCCGGCGGCCAGGATCCGTCCGGACCAGTCGTTGGCCCCGCGGGTCTTGAAAATCTGCCGGTGGGAGGCCTCGTGGGCCAGGAATGCGATCTGCGTGAAGACGACGCCGAGCACGGCGGCGATCAATAACTGGAACCAGGTGTCGCCCAGCAGGGCGAAACCGGTCCAGGCGGCACCCATGGTTATCGCCAGTGCAGCGAAGACGGAAACGTAAAAGCGGCGGCGACGGTTCAGCAGACCTTCTTTGCGTACCTGCTTCAGCAGCGTCGCATAGGAGGCGACGACGTCGTTCGGCTTAGCAACGCGCACGCTACGG